>NZ_CAJOJM010000042.1:0-12463 GCF_905234905.1 Methanobrevibacter sp. UBA188
CCCTCATGGAAAAATCACAAAGGCATTGGACATGGTTGAAATATGCAAAAAATTTCAATTGTCCCATTTGCTGATATGCCATCTACCATCTATTTTTTCCATAGTCTGTCTTGAATGGAGCGTCCATGTTCCCTTCATCCCATACACTTTCGCATCAAGGGTTACGTCTGCTTTGAAAACTGCCTTATTATCATCAAGTATTGTTATATCCGGATTGTCGATTGTTGATTTGAAATAGTTTAGCGTTCCATCCATGATTTCATCGATGAATTCCTGTTTTGTTTGTGTTTTACCGGACATGTGTGTCAACGTATAATTATCGCATATTATCTCATTTAATTTATCCGAATCCTTTTCAATCATCGCATCTTGAAAATCCATGAATCTTTCAAGGACCTCTTCCTGGTCTGCTGTAAGATCTTTTTTAATGACTACATTCACTTTCATTTTAACCCTCATTTGTGTTGAGGCAAGGAATATCCTGCAAAACATCATAAAATTATTCATCAGATAATCTTTTTCCCAAATCAAATGCTTTTGCACAATCTTTTGGAAACTGAACTTCCTTGCTTTTTTCCTTCAGCTCAGGGTCAAACATGTTATTGAGATAAGGGTCGTATTTTTTGAACTGCTTGGTGTCATAGGCGTATAACGCTTCGCATTCACCGAAAATAGCTGTCAGATATCCCCTCATGATGGCCAACTGATCTTCACCGTTGAAGTAATCCATTTCCTTTGTGACGTTCATGGTGTAAATCATTGCAGTCTTTATTTCTTTTTTGATTTTTGAAACCCTATTGCCGTCTTCATCAAGAACATAGGTGTCTGCTGCAAAAAGCAATCTTTCAAGAAACGCCTGGGCTGATGATGAAATGGATCCGTAGTATATCGGAGTGCCTATGACGATTGCGTCGGAATCAAGGCACATCTGAAGGACTTCCTTCAAATCATCTCTCCAGAAGCATAACGGATTTTCTGAGTTTTTCTTTAGATGGCATGCAAAACAGCTCATGCATCCTTTAAAATCATAGGTATACAAATCAATGTATTCCACATTAGCTCCGTTGCTTTGAGCCCCTTCAACCACATTTTTGCATAGTTATGCAGTATTTCCCCTTTTTCTTGGACTTGCATTAATAACTGTCAAATTCCTACTATTACATTTGAAATCAATGTTAAAAATATATATCCATTTTTAAAATTAGATTTCAGATTTCAAAGCCCTGCCGTTAATGTCAAAACACAGGAGAAATTGAGCTAAAAGTTTTCATTTTGATTTGACCAGTAGAAAAATCAACCAAACGACAGCTGCAATATAAAAATAGTAACAACTATTAATTAATTTAAACATATGTATTAATATAAAGATGAAATTTATCTCAGATGACTGAAAAAAGACATTTAAAGAAAAATTAGATGAAATCAAAGAATTTAGAGACTAAATTCAATTAAAAAATTATTTGTGGTGTTAAAAATGTCAAGGATGTCAAAGATTGTAGAAACTGCACTGGACAAAAAGCATCGTGAATATGTTGACGATGCCGATAAAGCTGATGAACATATGCAGGAGCGTTCTCTTGAAGAGGATGAACCCTATAAAATACCAAAAGGGATATATCGCACTAAGGTTGAAACAAGAGACATGTTCGGATGCCAGATGGTAATCTTTAATGAGATTGAAGACAGTGAACGTCTGGTCATATATCTTCATGGAGGAATATATGTTAACGAAATTAAGTCTGTTCACATTAATTTCTGCGATAAACTTGCAAAAAAGGTTAATGCATCTGTATTTGCTCCAATATATCCTCTTGCTCCAAACCATACCTATGAAGAAACCTACGAAATCGTTGAAAAGCTATATAGACATTTGCTTGAAATGAATAAGCCTATAATAATCATGGGAGATTCAGCAGGAGGAGGATTGTCTGCAGCATTTGCTGAACATCTGGCTGTTATTGATTTGCCTCAACCTGAAAACTTAATTTTAATATCCCCTTGGCTTGATGTGTCAATGTCTGGAGATTATGATGATGTGGAAGCTGATCCGATGCTTGGAGTGGATGGACTGCGTGAAATGGGTGAGACATGGGCAGCTGAACTTGATCCAAAAGACTATAAAGTAAGTCCGCTCTTTGGAGAAGTAGAAAATCTTCCAAAAACCACACTCTTCGTAGGAACTCACGAAATATTCTATCCGGATGTCGTGAAATTCTACAACAAACTAAAAGATAATGGTGTTGATGCCGAACTTAATGTTGGTGAAGAAATGACTCACGTTTATGCCATTTACCCATTGGTTTCAGAATCAAAGGAAGCATTCAAACACCTTGTTAAAGTAATTTTAGATTGAATGGGGAGTTGACTGCAGATAATATTTAACTCATTAATAATAAAAATTTCAAATCAGCAAGGTTTTTGAAAGAGTCCAATTTTACAGATTTATCACAGTTTATATAATTTAATAAATATACTTCATAATAATCAACACAAAAGGTATCAAAATGTCAAAGAGATCAAAAATTGTAGAAAAGATTTTGGAAAAAAATCATCGGGAATATATGGATGATGCCGATGCGGCTGAAGAGCATTTGAAGGAACGCTCCACTGTAGAGGATGAAACCTACAAAATACCAAAAAAGCCATATCACACAAAAGTTGAAAGCAAGAACCTGTTCGGATGCCAGATGATAACTTTCAACGATGTTGAAGATGCAGAGCGCATGGTAATATATATTCATGGAGGAGGATACGTTAACGAAATCAGACTGCCCCACATTTCCTTTTGCGACAGACTTGCAAAAAAAATCAATGCATGTGTATTCTCTCCGATATACCCTCTCGCTCCAAACCATACCTACGAAGAAACATATGAGATTGTTGAAAAGCTCTATAATCACCTCCTGACAACCGGAAAGCCAATTATAATCATGGGAGACTCAGCCGGAGGAGGATTTTCTGCTGCATTCTGCGAATATCTGGCAGTTAAGGATATGCCTCAGCCTGAAAACCTAATTCTGATATCACCATGGGTTGACATGTCAATGTCCGGAGATTATGACGATGTTGAATATGATCCTATGCTTGGAATTGAGGGTGCTCGTGAAATAGGCAAAGCATGGGCCGGAGATTTGGACACTAAAGACTATAAGGTAAGTCCGCTCTTTGGAGAAGTGGACAAGCTTCCTAAAACCACAATATTCGTAGGGACTCACGAAATAATATATCCCGACATTGTCGAATTTTACAACAAACTGCACGATAATGGCGTTGATGCCGAACTGATTGTCGGTGATGAAATGAGCCACGTGTATCCTCTCTATCCGATGGTTCCCGAAGCAAAAGAGGCATTCAATCGGATTGTTGAAATACTTCTCGAGTAATCGAAAATAGATGAATTAAATCATCTATAATTTTATTTTTTTACAGTTAGACCTGTACCCAAAAAAGCTTATTTTTTAACTATATTCTAATTTTTAGGGTAAAAAATCCCCACACCACATGAGTTTAATGCAATAACTATTAATACTTGAAAAAAATATAATTTCACACATAATAAATGAATAAAATTTGGTGAAATTATATGTTCAAGAAAAAGATTTATCTATTTCTGATAATTGTCATTGGCCTAATGGCCATTTCAGCAGTAAGCGCTGCTGACGATAATGCAACGGACATTATTAGTATAGATGAAAATGAAGAAATAATTTTAGAAGAAAATTCAAACGAAAATGTTTTGAATATTGAAAATGACGATAATATAGTGCCTACTAATAATACAGGCACATTTACTGAATTAAATGATGCAATTAATGGAAATGATAAGGATACTGTTGAATTGACTCAGGACTATGCTTATGATTCAACTAGCGACAGTTCCCTTAAGAATGGAAATGTTTTAAAAAGCAATAACAAACTAGGAAGCACTGCATTAACCGCTGAAGAACTTAAAAATACAACAATTGATGCAAACATAACAGTCAACGAAGAAGACATGACAATAACTGTTGAATTAGACGAAAACGCAACAGGATTCGTACAATACAACCTGACCGGTGAAGAAAGCCACATATGGTATATGAATGTAGAAAATGGACAATCAATTATAAAATACATTTTAACTCCAGGTAACTACACAGTCGAAATAACTTATCTTGGAGACGACAAATACAACAAAAACACAACCACAAAGACATTCAACATCATAGGACACATCAAAAATGACACCGAAATCACCTCAACAGCAACAGTTGAAAACTACACAGTAACAATCACAACAAATGTCGATTCCAATGCTACCGGATACGTAACTCTTGCCATACTAGGCCAAACATTCATCGTACCAGTAGATAACGGAAGCGCTGTTTTCACCTATGACTTCAATCCAGGAAACTACACTGCCTATATAACATACCTGGGAGACTACAACTTCAACGCAAACACAACCGAAAGCACATTCACCGTTGAAGAAATCCCACTCAAAAACACAACAATCGACGCAAACATAACAATCAACGGAGAGGACTTTACAATAACAGTAAATGTTGATCCGAATGCTACAGGATTCGTACAATACAACCTCATCGGCGAAGAAAACTACATATTGTATATGGATATCGTTGACGGACAATCAATTATAGAAGATGCTTTAACTCCGGGCAACTACACAATCGAAATAACATACCTTGGAGATGCCAACTACAACACAAACGCAACCTCACTAAACTTCACTATCGAAGAAATCCCGCTCAAGAACACAACAATCGATGCAAACATAGCAATCAACGAAGAAGACATAACAATAACTGTCAACATAGACAAAAACGCAACAGGATACGTTCAATTTAATGTGACTGGCGCTGAAAACTATGTAGTATACATGGATGTAGTTGACGGACAATCAATTTTTGAAGATGATTTAACTCCAGGCAACTACACAGTCGAAATAACATACCTTGGAGACGACAGCTACAACACAAACGCAACCACCGAAACATTCACCATAGTTGGACACGTTAAAAATGACACAGAAATCTCATCAACAGCAGAAGTTGAAAACAGCACAGTAACAATCACAACAAACGTCGATTCCAATGCTACAGGATACGTTACACTCGAAATTTTAGGCCAAACATTCATCGTACCTGTAGATAACGGAAGAGCTGTTTTCACATATGATTTCAACATAGGAACCTACAGTGCGAACATAGCTTACTTAGGTGATTACAACTTCAACAACGCAACAACAACCACCACATTCACAGTCACCAACCAATCCGCTGAATTGGAAAACACTACTGTCAATGTAGATGTTGAAGCAGTTGAAAATAACGTGACAATAACCGCTACTGTTGACAGCCTTGCAAGCGGCCTTGTCGAATTCAACATTGGCGGCAAAGCAGTATACATCGCCGTAAATAACGGTGCCGCCGTGTACAATGTTGTCTTACCTGCTGGCGACTATAACGTTGAAGTAACATACATGGGTGATTCCAGATACAATGCAAACAGAACCTCCAGAGCTTTCACAGTAACCGATCACATTAAAAAGAACACTACCTTGACTCTTGACATAAGATTTGATGAATATAATGTTACTGTTATAGCTGAAGTTGATTCCAACGCTACAGGATTTGTCGAATTCAAATTAAACGGCAATGCCATCATATCAAAAGTAGATGAAGGAAAAGCAATCATGGACACCCTATTGTTCCCAGGCGAATACACAGTCTATGCAACCTACCTTGGAGACCATGACTTCAACGCAAACACAAGCGAAAGCACATTCACAGTTGAAGAAATCCCACTCAAGAACACAACAATCGACACAAACATAACAATCAACGAAGAGGACATAACAATTACCGTGAACGTGAATCCGAATGCTACAGGATTCGTACAATACAACATAACCGGCGAAGAAAACCACATATTATTTATGAACGTGACTGACGGACAATCAATTATAGAATACGTATTGACCCCTGGTGACTACACAGTCGAAATAACATACCTAGGAGATGCAAACTACAACAAAAACGCAACCACCGAAACATTCACTATAGTAGGACACATCAAAAAGGATACTGCAATCTCATCAACAGCAACAGTCAAAAACGGTACAGTAACAATCACAACAAACGTCGATTCCAATGCTACCGGATACGTTACACTTGAAATTTTAGGCCAAACATTCATCGTGCCTGTAGATAACGGAAGCGCTGTTTTCACATATGACTTCAACCTAGGAACATACAGTGCAAACGTAGCCTACCTAGGAGACTATAACTTCAACAGCGCAACAACAACCACCGCATTCACAGTCACCAATCAATCCAGTGAATTGAAAAACACTACTGTTAATGTAGAAGTTGAAACATTCGGAACTGACGTGATAATAACCGCTACTGTTGACAGCCTTGCAAGCGGCCTTGTCGAATTCAACATTGACGGCAAAGCAGTATACCTAGCTGTAAATAACGGAAAAGCAGCATACAATGTTATTTTGCCTACTGGAAACTATAATGTTACTGTAACTTATCTTGGCGATTCCAGATTCAATTCCAACTCAACTTCAAAAGAGTTCACAGTCACAGGCCCTACCAAGAAAAACACAACAATGTCTGCTGAAGTGAGTGTAAAAGATTTAAATGTTGTTGTCACTGTAACTCTTGACAATGATGCTGCTGGATTTGTAGAGTTTATAATGAATGAAGAAATAGTCTATTTACCTGTCCAAGACGGAAAAGTGGTTTTAAATACTACTTTCAAACCGGGAGAATATATTATTATTGCCAATTATCTTGGAGATGATGACTTTAACCAAAACAGTACCCTAGTTGAATTAACTGTCAATAAAGTTGAAACACAAGTCATAACCGCAAAGGTCAGTACTGTCTATGGAACCAGCGGAACCCTATCCCTTACCTTAACTGACGTTAACGGTAATCTGTTGATTGGTAAAAATGTGACTATTAATTTCAACAATAAAGTGTACACCAGAACAGTTAATTCCTACGGAAAAGCATCACTTACTATTGGAAAGACTTTAGTTCCTAAAACATACACAGCAACAATAACATTTGCAGGCGATGACATATATCTTACATCAAATAACACCGCAAAAGTGGTTGTATCCAAGGCAACTCCAAAGATAACCGCTAAAGCACAAACATACAAGGTAAGTGTCAAAACCAAAAAATATTCCGTAACTTTGAAAGGAAATGATAACAAAGCATTGGCAAATGTTAAGCTAAGCATAAAAGTTAACGGTAAAACATATTCTGCAAAAACCAACAGTAAAGGTACAGCAACCTTTAAAATTACCGGATTAACTAAAAAAGCTAAGTATATTGGACTAATTACCTACGCAGGCAACAAATACTACAAGAATTTAAGTAAAAAAGTTCAAATAACCGTTAAATAAGTGAATTGAATTTCACTTATTTTTTCTATTTTTTCAAATTCAAACATTTGAATCCATATCACATGCCGAAAAAATGTGAATCTAAAAAAACAATTTCAAATAAGTGAATAGGCAATTAATTAAAACAATAATTATGCACATAAGTATTAGTTTAATTATTCAAAAATATGATATAAATCATCATCAAACATCCTCAGTTTTTTGGTCAATCACCAGCACCAAGCGAAATGTCCTGATACCGCTACCATCCGACTCATGTTCAGAGTGGAAATTTTCTACGATTATCAAAAAAAGATTAATTTAAAATAAAGGATAGCTATCAAAGATATGGAGAAAATAACTTCAATAGCTATGTAGACAGTGAAAGAAACCTATATAATATTTCATATAAATTTCGTTTTTTGTTAATTAATTCTATATCGATGGAGAAAATAATAACTAAAAATTGTTATGCCATCAATTAATAGTTATCGGCTAATGATGAATTTTATCAACATAGAAATAATTAATTCGAAAAATAATCAAATATTCTCTATTCGACTATCTTTCTAACATTAGTAACGCATTACCAATCTTAGAAAGGCAATTAGAAGAGAAGAATAGTTATTATATAAATAACTATTCCACTAATGGCTAGATATTAGATATATTCGATGATTATAATTCTAATGGACCGAGTTTGGTTAAAGTATCATGAAACTCTTCCATTGTTTTTTGGAATTTTTCACCTTCAGATGCTGAAATCCATTCATGGCGGAATCTTTCTTTTTCAATTCCGAATTCCTCCAAAATGTCTTCAACTATTTTTGATCTTCTGGACCATTTGTAGTTACCAGCATCATAGTGGCAATCACCAATATGACATCCGCCTACAAATACTCCGTCTGCACCTTCCTGAAATGCCTTGAAAATCATTGAAGGGTTAATTCTTCCAGAACACATTACACGAATAATTCTGATGTTTGGTGAGTATTGCATACGTGCAGTTCCTGCTGTATCAGCACCACCATAACAACACCAGTTACATAATAAACCTACGATTTTTAAATCATCTGCCATCAAACCACCTCTTATAATTCTGTTTTTTCTGGACTGTATAATGGAGGTTTAATATCATCAGAAACTCCAGCTACATAACCAGTTCTATTAAAGTATTTTTTCTGCAATTTGTCAAAGATTAATGAAACAGGAATGTCCATCGGACATACGTCGTCACATTGTCCGCAATCCACACAACTGAAACTCATGTGTGACAATCTTACTCCCTGGAATGCAATTGGTGTTGGTGGAATGTTCTGTTCATCCTTGAAATATGGCTTGTTAAGTTCACAGTTTTCAAAGCACCAGCAGATTGGACAAACATCACGACATGCATAACAGCTGATACAACGGCTCCATTCATCCATTTCGCTCACTGTAGGATAGGTTGCATCCTGAACCTTTTTGGCCATCTTAATCATGATGCCTTCGACTTTTTCCCTTCCGTCAATGGCTCCCTGAGCTGGATTTTTAGTTTCAAGAATTCCTGCTTTTTTAGCGCCATCTATTAATTCCTGACCTTTTTCATCGTTGATTTCAATGAATGTCCAGCCGTCTTCTGCTCCCCAGTTTCCACAAGCGATGTTTGCTTTTCTTGGGATTTTAACATCACACCTTTGACAGTTGTTACGACGACCGTATCCTTCCTCTTCGAGGTCGTGGATTTTTACCGCTTCTTCGGAACCGTCTGCAAGTTCAATGATGAATTTACCTTTGTCAATCTCTTCGCTTACAACATCATCCGGGTCAGCCTCATAGAAAAGGTCGATCATTTTTCTACCAGATACAGGAGATACTGTTCCTCCACAATTTAAACCTATTAGATAAATGTTATCCCTATTGATTTTGTGTCGGGTTATCAGTTCTTCTACAGCTCTCATATCACATGGTTTGACGGTGATTGCTACTTTTTTGTCAAATAGATATTTTTGAACAAGATCTCCAATCATTGTTGGAGCACAGTGATATGACCCTGCAGCACTTAATAAATCATCAGATTCTGTGATGAATGTTGGAGTTGCATCATATACGTCATCTTGAGGGCTTAAGGCTAAAACGCCATCAACTATTTCTTCATCAAGCAAATATTTTAGAATGCTTGTTACGGCTCCCCCGCATTCACCTGCCTTGTGAATATCATCATTTTGGGATTTTGCTAAAACATAACTCATATAAATCACTATCCATTTAATTTTTCGATTATCTCGATTTCACTTAAAGCATCTGATTCGACTGCAGCAGTGAAAGTTTGGGTTTCTCCCATTGCGTTTACAAATGATCCTTCTTTTTCAAGCCATGTTTTAGTAGGAATGACAATGTCTGAAATTTCAGTTGTCTTGTTTGAACATGGAGCGAAACTGATAATCTTTGATATTTTTGTAAAATCATATTCCAACTCATCAGCAATGTCGTCGTTGAATACCAATAGGACTTTAGTATTGTCCAATAATTCCAACATTTCATCTAATGATTTAGGTTCAATGATGCCTAAAGTACCTTTAGAATTTGATTTGCTGAATACTGGCAAGCATTTACAGTTTAATGCTTCAATTTTATCCAAATCATCCTGTGAATCGACATAATTAAAGACGATTACTGAATCTTCATCAATATTTCCTTTGTTGCTGTCTAAAAATTCTTCAACAGTGGAATTTGATGTCTCATCGGCAATATTGAATGTGACTGACTCTTCAGCTTTTCCCAATGCGTAGATTTCTGCACCGTTTTGTTTTGCATGGACGATTCTTCTTCCAATAAGCGGATTTTCATATAACAAATCACCGATTACAAAGACTTTGCTTGCACCTGCAACTTCATCATATGAAGCAACATCAGCGAAATCCTTCAAATTATCGGCATAAAAAGCAAGATTAAAATTTTTGGATTCTCCAAATTCCTTTATAGCCTCAATTTCTTCCATATCATTATTACCGGAACAGATTATGGTTACATTGGAACTGTCAGCAGAGCCCAATTCCTTAGATACTTCCTCGATTGCTTTTTCAATATCTGTTTCTGATTTTGATACGATTGCCTTATCAAATTTGTTTTGATAGCATTCAATTGAGTTTCTTCCATTCAAACAATTTTTTCCAGCGTTTACCGGATGCCTTTTATAGGGGAAGGTTCCCACAATTTCTCCATTGTTTATAATAACATTAAGTCCACATCCAACACTACATGAAGGACATAATGTGTGCTTAATCTCCAACATATATACATCTCCAAATTAGTTATAGAGAGCATTGTAATGGTTTTCACTGCCTAAATCCGGATATTCTTTCTTTGATATAATATGAATAGATTCACGTGTTATAGAAATCATATCCATTAGAACATTACATGCATGATAAAAGATTACCTGAGAACATTCATCCTGAATGAATTCCTCAAATAAATCCAATTTTAAAATCCCCTCAACTTTAAAATTCAAGTTGAAATTTTCACATGACTTTAGGACTATGTTGAAATTTATCCTGTCCTGATCAGCATTGGAATATTCGACATACCAATCGATATCCAAATTTAAATCTGAATTTCTGGGATTTATGTCATCTCTAATCAATCCAATTTTCTGCATATAAATTTCCATAATACTCTCCAACCTAGTTAATAACAATTATAAAATTAGAAATCTAATAATATAATCTAAATTTTCATAGTAGTAATAAACATATAAATGTTATTAAAGTATTAAATTCAATATTTGAAGTTTAATTTAAAAAATAAGCATTTAAAAGGGTTAAATTTACTGTAAACAAAATCAAATAATTGCAAATTAAATTATTTAAGATTACATTAATTTTTTATAGATAAGTATTACATTTTTAAAAAAATATAAAACCCAATAACTAATGTTTAAATCAAAAATAGAGAAATTTAATCTCATAAAAATACAAAAACCAACTAATTATCTACTTTCAAGATAAAATATCACATTAAAACATGAATTTAGAAATATAAAAATTTTAAAAATCAAATCATATAGTAATACTTTTTTAAAAATTATTACTACTTCAAAACATAAAAAATTACTAAAAAGTAATAAAGATATTCTCAGATGCCATCACATCAATTCACTTTAAAAAGACTCCAGCGCCTGAATAATTGTTTATGATTATTTCTTATATATACTTAAGGATTGCGATCAAAAAATATTCATACATATCGATTAAATACATCTCAAAGCATTACAAAAAAAGTTAAAGATAGAGTAGTAAATAGCCTCCTACAGCTATTTACCGAGGTGTATGATAAGTTTCAAAATTGAGCTTTATCACATAATTATCATGACCATGATAATCTAATCTATAATCACTATTAATACCATATATAAAGTTTACTAAAGTAATACTTTAGGATTTACCTTAAATAGATTAAATTTTAAATAAATCTAAAAAACAATGAATTTAAATAATAATTATAACTAATAAAAACAAATAATCAGATAAAAATAAAATTAAACTATTTTAAATGGCTACTTATAATTTAAACGAATATAGCATAAACAACTAAAATCCAAATAATTAAAAAAAATAAATTAAATAAAATCCAATAAATTTAAAATTAAACAATTAAAAGCCCAAAATCAATAAAATAAACTCATATAATCACATAATCTAAAAATAAAAGGATTTGATATCAGATTTCAGATATAAATAATAACAGCATGTCAAACATATTCAATGTTAATCAGCTTTAAAAAGTAAAATAATTCAAATCAATTGGCCATTAAGATTGAACTTGAAATAACACTCCAGTTTATTAAAAATAAGCCCAATAGATATAACATGAATAAAACAAACAAAAAGTTAAGTTAGTAATACTTTTTTTAGAAATAATACTACTAAAATTAATAAAAAATAAAAAATAATTATTACAAAAAATAATGAAAATAGAAGAAAATGCCAAAATGAGCTAAACAATAGTTAAAGCGTTTGGCACTTTTTTGAGAACGTTTTCCTTAACTGGAATCATTGTTGATGAAGCAATTGAAAA
>NZ_CAJOJM010000043.1:0-12839 GCF_905234905.1 Methanobrevibacter sp. UBA188
TAGTGCAATTCATCCATGACCTTGAAGAGGTCATGGTATTCTTGCATCATTTAGATAAAGAAATATTGAAAACAATCTACAAAAAGAGTATAAATGCAAATGGGTAAGTTATTTTATATCCTGCATAAGTACAGTTATTTTAACCACCAGAAATTTTACAAATCAGTTTAATATGAAATAAGAAGAACAAACTAATGAAATGTGAGTATTGATTTTTGCATCTAAATATTTGCCATTCAATATACTATTTTTAACCCAAAAACCAGCAGGATGAATCCCGATTGCAAAATATTGGATTTCATTTGCCGGATTCAATGTTGCTGATTTCCAATTATTATCCAGATTTTTTGTTTATGACATATTCAAAATTATTAAAACCCAATACATTAGTAAATTTGAGATTTTCATCATCTGAAACCTGTTTTTTGATTTCATCAAATAAGCCTTCCTTACCTGTATCCTTAATGTTTACATTGACATTGTCATCATAGTCAATGACCATGATCTCCATAATTAATAAATATTCAACACTCAATTTGAACGTTGCAGGCATGCGAAAAAGTATGTCCTCAGCATATTGAAATTGGCAGTGAATTGAAAAAGGCGGCTCGATTGTTTGAAGCATTATATGAGTAATTTTTTTATGGGGGCAAACATTGGAAAGAATGAAAAAATATATTGAAAGACCATGAAAAAAATCGAATCATTTTTTGAATTAAAATCACCTAATTTTTTGAAATATTCCTCTTTTTTGCATTATATTACAAAATATTTATATAATTTCGTTTTGTAAAATAAAAATGGGAGAATGATTTTGGAGAGTATTAGTGGGATTTTTATAAAATCCAAAAGGTATTGGATAATCTATTTAATATTCATTGCTGTTACATGCATGTCTACACTTTCGGCAAAGAACTTCGTAAATCCACAGTTCGTAATAGCAACATTTGCAATCGTTGCAGTCATGGGCATCGTCTGTATTATCTACTATTTCATGCATGACTCGGAAAATGAACTGTATAAGGTTGCATTTGTAATCATACTCGTTTTTGGAATGATGTCTGCATTGATTGTACCTATTGTAGATGTCAGCGATGAATTGGAGCATCTTACACGGGCAGAAATCACGTCTCAGGGAGTGATATTCCCTCATTGGGAAAGCGGTCCTAACAATCTAAGCAGATTGTACAACCATACTTCCGAAGGACAGTACAGTACCCAGCTCAATAAGGATGTGGGTTTCTGGACATCTGAAAGTCATATGTTTTTCATAAACAACAGAGAACATACTGTTTTTGACACGCCCGGCGATACTGACAAGATTTCCAAAACACAAATACTTGACGGATCTGCCTTTGAGCAAAATCCTTTTTACGGATACCTGCCTCAGGCACTTGGTGTTTTTTTAGCCAAGCTGTTTGACATGAACGTGATTTGGATGCTTTGGCTTGGCAGAATATTCAATCTGATTTCCTATGCATTTATTATATCTTTTGCTATTAAAAAGACACCTGTACTGAAGATTCCTCTTTTGGCAGTTGCATGCATACCGCTTTCGATTTATCAGGCCGCTTCCATAAGTATCGATTCGATGATAATCGGCTTGGGAATACTTACAATAGCATATTTCCTATACATGTATAAGGCAGAAGAGAGGTCCCTTGATACCAAGCATGTTGCACTATTCTGTGGGCTTTCATTGCTTTTGGGCCTTTGCAAGTTGCCATATCTTGCTTTCACATTTTTGATATTGTTGGTTCCGAGGAGCAACTTTAAAGATGAGAATATATTAAGGTACATGCTTTTGGGCATTCTGATTGTCTCCATTGCAGGCGTATTGTGGAGCAGCTATTCGGAACCTTCATTGATGCATTCATGGAGATCAAAACTTAATTATATGAATCCTGCACTACAGGTTGAATATCTCCTTAACCACCCATTTGCCATTCTGAACTTCTTAAGAATGATTTTCACATTCACTTTAGGCATTACATTAAACGGTCTTTTCAATTTCTTTTCAGCAGGCAGCGCATACCACTACTCAGACCACTATACATTCATTACAATACTTTTATGGATATTCCTTGCTGCCACATTGCTGTTCTATCCAAACAAGGTCAAGTTCAATTCCAAGGCAAGATGGGGTTCACTTATTATACCGCTGATGATATATGTCGGAACATGTTTCATTCAGCTTTTGACTTGGGCGGATGTCGGAAAGACAAATATCGGCGTCAGCGCAAGGTACTTTTTACCGCTGTTTGCATTGCTTCCTATCATAGTGCCATTCAGGATAGGAAAGCTGGATAAATTCAAGGGAAGCTATGACAAATATGCAATGATTTTCATAATTGGATTTATGGCCACTTTAATACTGGCTTTTGCGACAAAATATTATTGATTTGGGGAGAAAAATGAGTTTGAATGAATTTAAGGATGTATTGATTTCATCGAAGAAATATTGGTTGATTTATTTGGTCCTAATAATTGTTTTGGGTCTTTCAACTGTTACATTTAAAAATGTATTGCATCCGGATTTTGAAATTGGTACACTCCTGATAGTTGCGTTTTTAGGCGTTCTTTGTATCGTGTATTATTTCATGCACAATTCGGATAAAGAATTATACAAGGTTGCCTTTGTAATCATACTGTGCTTTGGAATTGTTATGTCATTCATAGTACCTCTTTGTGATGTCAGTGACGAAACAGAGCATCTTGCAAGGGCAGAGCTGACTTCAAGAGGAATAATAATCCCCCATTGGACAGGAGATGATTTGGGAGTTGACAGGGCTTACAATGTATCGTCATCACATAAGCCTGCAGTGTATAATAAAGGTGCAGGATTTGTATCTATTGAAGCGTTGAACTATCTGACGGAACCCTTAGGTAAAACGGTATATAATACCCCTTATGATACACTGAAAATTGATTATACTCCAGCACTAATCGTTTCAGCATTCGAACAAAATCCATTTTACGGATATCTGCCTCAGGCCATAGGTATGGACATTGCCAAACTGTTGGACATGAATGTAATCTGGATGCTGTGGCTTGGACGGATTTTTAATCTTATTCTTTATGCCGGATTAATATCCCTTGCCATAAAAAAGACGCCGGTTTTGAAAATGCCAATGCTTGCCGTTGCATGCATACCCATTTCAATATATCAGGCGGCGTCGCTAAGCATAGATTCCATAATAATAGGTCTTGCAATACTTGCCATTGCATACTTCCTGTATCTGTATAAGGCCGAGAAAAACTCGCTTGGCGTCAAGCAGGTTGTAATGTTTTCTGCATTATGCCTTATTCTGGGTCTATGTAAGCTGCCGTATCTGGCATTCATATTCCTGTTGCTTTTGATTCCATTCGACAACTTCGAAAAGGGCAAAAAAATCATCCCGTATATGATTCTGTGCATAGCACTTGTCGGAATACTGGGAATCATGTGGAGCAGATATTCAGAACCTGCACTGATGCACTCCTGGAGAGCCAGACTCAAGTATCTCGATCCGACAGGACAGATGCACTATTTCATGACACATCCTATATTTATTGGAAGGTTCTTTAGCCAGATATTCACATATAATATAGCAAAGATTCTATACGGCACATTCAATTTCTTCGGAGCAGCCCAAAAGACACATTATTCAGACAGCTACCACCTGATAGTGGCTACATTACTTATGTTTTTGGCTGTAATGTTGCTTGCCTATCCGAAAAAAATAAGATTCAACAAAAGGACAAGGATTGGAACACTGTTCATTGTACTGATGATATATGTCGGAACATGCTTCATCCAGCTTTTGACATGGGCAAGTGTCGGGAAATTGAATTTGGGTCTTTCAACACGGTATTTTGTGCCATTATTTGCTATGTTTCCTATTATCGGAACATTTAGGATAGGATGGCTGGAAAAGAATAAGAATAATTTGGACAAGTATGCGATGGTATTTATTATCGCGTTCATGGCCGTTATGGTTTTGTCCTTCGCTACGAAATACTATTAGCTTTTGAAAAATGAAACATTCAAACTATAATTGACGTCCAATATTGCAATTGCGTCAATTTAACCATCACCAATACCTAATTTTCAATATTTGAAAAGAATAATCATATAATATATCCAATCCCATCGCCATTTCGACAAAAAATCAAAGCCAATATCCATTAACAGGACATGTTCCAAATTAATATAATAGTTCAAACATATATTAAATTGTTACAAAGTTGATAATAAATTTAATGATTAGGAGATATTAAATGAACAATAAACATCTGATTATAGCAATATTGAGCATAATAATCCTTTTGTTATGCGGAGGGATTGCATACAACCTGTTTGGACAACAAACAGAATATGTTACAGTCAACATCATTGAAAACGGAACAACTATTGAAATACCAAAGGACATGACACTCAAATCCAACAACAGCGGTATTGTTGTTCTTGAAAATGAAAATACTATTGTCATAACATTCAACAGCATCAATAAGGGCATTCCAGAAATAATGGCATTTGCAGACATAAAAATACCAATCTTTGGAAATGAATACTCAGGAAATGTCACTTTAAAAGATCCAACCACAGCAGGCTGCAGTTTAAAGGGAGAATGCAATGCAGTATATATAGGAAACAATGAAACCCACGACAACATAATTGTCATAAGTAAAAACAAAAACATCGTTGACCATATCATCAACAGCATCAAATGGAAAATAACAGAAGAGCCACATGAAGAAGTTGCATCCAGCGTTGAAACCAGCCCTTCCGCATACGCATACAAGGCAGACGGAACACCAATGTACAGTCAAGATGAAGTAAGTAATTACATGAAAAACAAATACGGCTTGGTGAACTATCATATCGGAGACAATGGATACATTGACATGGACGAACCGGGATACGATGATGCAGGAAACAAAATTAATAATAGTAAATAAAAAAAAAGACTTGAATTAGATATTGCTTCTGGCAATATCCTTTTTTATTTTTAATCAATTTCACAATATAACAAAACTATTAAAAGCAACGAATATCTGATTTTGAAAAAATAGTTGAAGAAGTTCAAAATGCACATCCCATTTATTTAACTTTTATCTGCCCAATAACTCCATTCTCCAGTTACTGCATCCTGCGCATAGATATAGTTAACGCCATCTTGTTTTTCATGGTAACTACCGTCAGTATCCCATTTATAATAATTGCTGTCAGGACTGTTATAGTCTATCTGCTCTTGTTCATCATTATTTGAATTAGTATCTTCAGATTGGCTGGTATCCGGAGTGGTTTCTACCACTTTTTCTTCTTTAACTGTTAATTTTTGTGTTGTATTATTACCAGTATAGTTTTCATTTCCATTATAGTTTACAGTAACATCGTATTTTCCTTTCTTCAAATCCAAATCCAGTTTTGCATTACCTTTAGAGTTTGTTTTTACAGTTTTATTTATCACAATTTTGCCTTTGCTATCTTTAATTATTATTTTGACTTTTTCTTTGGACAAAGAAGTTTTATTCAAATCAGTTAACTTAACTGACAAATCATCTCCTTTAAATAAAGTTTTATTACTAGTTATTTTAATTTCAGTCGGTTCTTTGGCAGTGGTTGTTTGTGAAAACATCACACCAATTACAAGTCCAAGAACTGCAATAATTGCAATCAATAATATTACACCATTCTTGCTTTCCATTTGATTTCCTCCAGTTAATATCTATTTATACACATCTTCCATATTAAACTATTTTTATATAAACATGTAAAAAATATTATCATAAAATATTTAAAGTTAAAAAATTATCTTACGGAAATATAATGGCGATATTATGAGAAACATCATAGTTGTTGAGTGCATATCCACTGGAAAAAATTTTATAGGAGACATAATCAACAGAGGTTATAATCCTGTTGTGTTGCATTTAAAAGATTCAGATACCGAAGATGGGAAGAAATTTGGAGAACATGTCAAAGAGGAATATAAGTTGATTCCTTATGAATTTGACATGATTTATGAAAAGGACACATTTGAGGAAACTCTTGAAGAAGTGAGGAAGTTCAATCCTCTTTTGATTGTTCCGGGCAATGAAAGGGGAGTTGTTTTAGCAGCAAAACTGACACATGAATTAGGCCTTTTGGGCAATTCAATCGAAAACCTTGATGCAATGACATTGAAAAATAAAATGCACAACAGATTGGCTGAAAGGGGGCTTCGATCAATAAAAGGAAAAGTTGTTCATAGCTTAGATGAAGCATTGGAATTTTATGACAGTGAAAACCTAGATGAAGTTGTTATTAAACCTACCTACAGTGCAGGTTCAGCAAGCGTGCGAATTTGTGAAAACAGAAATGAACTGATTAATTCAATCAACCAGTTATTTGACAATGTCAATTATTATGGGGACGAAATATCTGAACTTTTAATTCAAGAAAGAATAAACGGTACAGAATACATTGTAAATACTGTAAGTCATAAGGGCATTCATCGTGTCACCTTGATTTGGAAATACAACAAAGTCAAAACATCAGAAGGAGCCATTGTCTATGATTCCTGTGAAACTGTAAATGAATTGAGTCTTGGTGAAGCCGAAATGGTGGAATATGCTTATAAAGTTGCCGATGCATTGGAAATTCAATACGGCCCTGTTCATGGAGAATATATGATTGATGAAAAAGGCCCTGTTTTAATTGAAGTCAATTGCCGCCCCTGTGGAGGAGGCATGTCTGCAGAGTTCCTAGACAGAATTTCTGGCCAGCACGAAACAGATAGCATTCTTGATTCCTACTTAAAACCAAAATGTTTCTATGATCAAATGTATAAGAGATACAAATTATATGCTCACGGTACCTTGAAATTCTTCATCACTCCGAAAAACATGAATGTTCGCTCATCCCCAATAGTTAACATTGAAAAAAAATTAAAGGCGTTCCATGAAAGCAGCCTGATAAATGCAACTTATCCGGACATGTTTTTCCATAAAACTGAAGATTTAAATACAGCTGCAGGATATGTCTTCTTGGTTAATGAAAATAAAGACAAAGTGAATCATGATTTAAACTTCTTAAGGGATGTTGAGAGAAATGCATTTTCATTAATTCTAAGTGATGATGCTAAATATCCCGAATTAAAAGATGATGAAACTTATTTAAATGAAATCATTCCTATGATTAAAAAAATTGAAAAACATGGTACAGGACTTTTTGTTACTG
Organism: Methanobrevibacter sp. UBA188; assembly: GCF_905234905.1. NCBI lineage: Archaea > Methanobacteriati > Methanobacteriota > Methanobacteria > Methanobacteriales > Methanobacteriaceae > Methanobrevibacter > Methanobrevibacter sp. UBA188. The sequence goes on from NZ_CAJOJM010000043.1 coordinate 7,205, forward strand.
ACCAATTTGCTGATGATGTTGACACATACCAGATTAGCCAGGAAAAAATCAAGGATTTAAAAGGTAACTTTGATTTTATAGTCATAAATCTCAACAAGAGCCTTATAGATAAAAATGAAGCTGAAAAGGTAAAAATTATCTTGGAAGCATTCCTAAAGGTTAAAAGCGGAGGATTCCTTTTCGTTCCGAAAAATACATATCAGTTAATGTCAAGCGGACGGAAAGGTATCGAAGCACTTATAAAAGTTTTAGATTATAATATAGAACTTCCCCCTTATCACATTAGTGATATGATAATCGCCTCAAAAGGCAGATGATTTCTCTTAAAAAAAAATGAACAGTGACTAAAATGCCATACGAAAGAAGATATAACCTACTGAATTCAAAGTTTAAAGAATTTTTCTTTCCAACACTGCTTGCTGCAATAGCCGGTAATTTTGCAATTCTAGCGGATGCATTTATAATCAGTGCCCTGTTAGGTCCAATGAACCTGTCAGTCATTCAAAGTATGGAACCATTAGTACAATTTATCAATATGGTTTACTGGCTGATTGGATTTGGAGGCACCATACTTGCCACTAGTGAAAAAGCAAATTTCAATGATAAAAAGGCCAATTATATATTTACCATTTCCCTTATTAGCATAATTGCAATCTCAGTGTTAATCATGGTATTGGGTCTGCTGTTTCCGGATGCTTTCCTTCAGATATTATGCAATTCCAGTCAATTAAAGCCATTGGTCTTTGAATATTTTAAATATTATCTTCTGGCAATACCTTTCATCTGCTTTTTCATTGTTTTAGCCTACTTTGCTAAAATCGATGATTTTGTCCAATTGCAGTTCCGGGCGTTTCTCATAGCCAATGTATTAAACGTGATATTTGACGTTGTATTTATACAATATTTCAATATGGGAATTGGAGGTGCAGCATGGGGTCTGGTATTGGGATATCTCATCGCAACAGTTTACCTTTGCACTTATTTCTTTAATTCTAAACGGACACTGAAATTGATTAAGATTGAATTTGACAAATCAATGAAATACATGGTTGACATATGCAAGACCGGATTTCCATCATCATCAATAGCTCTGTATCAGGCAATAAAACTAGCCATTATCAATTTCATAATCCTTGGAGTAATGGCAAATGTTGGTTTGGTTGCATTCAACATGTGCTGCAATACATCCTTGTTGGTGAGCATATTCATTTTTGGTACTTCACAATCACTTATGCCTATCGTAACGGTTTATTTCCAGGAAAAAGATTACAATGGTGTTGATTATGTAGCAAGAAAATCATTAAAAATCGTTGTTGCTTTTGGAATATTTTTCACAGCACTGTTTACGCTGTTTCCCCAAACAATATTAACAATATTCTCCGTAAGCGATCCTTCCCACATTCCTTCAGTGATGAATGCCGTTAGAATATTCTCATTATGTCTTTTGGCATATTCAATAAACTTTTTATACATATTCTACATTCAATCCATACAGAACATGAGATTGGCAAATATCCTCACACTGTTGAATGGATTGGTATTTCCTGTAATATTCGTATTCCTATTTTCCATCATCTGGAAAGAAAACGGAATATGGTTTGCATTTGTAGTTTCAGAAATAGCTACACTTCTCGTTATTTACTTATATTCCGTATATTTGAATAAAAAGACTCAGGGAGAATACTCAGGATTTTTCCTAAAGAAACGCCATAATGAAAACGAGAAGATGCTTGAATATACCATTCATGCCAATGAAAATGATGCAGTATACCTATCCAAACAAGTTCGGGATTTTGTAATGGATGAAAAAACAGGTGAACTCGTTAGTTTAGCAATGAAAGAACTTCTTATTTATATTCTGGAAATAAATGATAAATTAGATTGGATTGATGTGATTGTTAGGGACAATGATAAGTCTACAATTATTTCCATAAAGCATTCTGGAATTGGATACAATCCACAGACAGACACTGAGTTAAATTCAAAACATATTGATAATCTAATAAGCATTTCAGATAACATTGACTATTCACAAATATTAGGATTAAACAATACTGTCATTACCATTAAAAAGTAGTGAGGTATATTTTTTTAAAACAGGCAAAAAAAAATAAAATTATCCTCCTATAAGTTAACAATTATAAATAATCTGGTTTGCATGTCAATGTATCTAGTTCATTAACTTCCATTACAACATCACCATCATTAACATCACCAATCAGCAATGGTGAATAATGATTATGCAACTTCTGGTTCTTTTTAACTAGCTTTATGTTGCTGTTGGCATAACAGTTATATCCCTACTGATTATGATATTATGATTATTGTTTCCAGATAGTTTCCTTGAGACATTATGTAATTCAAGTCACTTGAGACCATTGGTTTATGAATATTTCAAATATTATCTTTTGGCAATACCATTCATGTGTTATTTTATCGTTTTGACATACTTCGTTAAAACAGATAACTTCGTTCAATTACATTTTAAATGATTTCTTATAGCCAACATCTTGAATGTTGTATTTGATGTGATTTTAATAGAATGCTTCAACATGGGGATTTCCGGTGCGGCATTGGGTATGGCATTGGGATATCTCATAGCGGCAATATACACATCCACTTACTTTTTCAACCCCAAACGTACACTGATACTATTAAAAAGTAATTATATTTCAATAAATTAAAAAATTAAATGAAAGCGGATGACTTCTCATCCACCATTATTATTTTTTCAATCCAAATCATTGAGAACAGTTCCTTTGGTTTCAGGAAATACCCAAATCCAAATACCCACAAGCAGGGCAAACAATGCGGCAATTGCAATACCATAACTCAAATCAAAGTATGATGCAACAGTTGTTATGATTACAGGAGTTATGAATTGCGCTCCACGTGCAAGGTTGAAAACCGTTCCAACGGCAGTATTTCTGATTTTTGTCGGGAACAGTTCCGAGAACAATGATCCGAATCCTCCAAAAAATCCTGTTCCAAAACCGGTTAGGAACATAAATACATAAAGCAAATCGTGGACATGCTCAATTTGATTCCAGAAAATTGTTATCATTGATATTCCCAACGCCATGATGAAACTGTATATTGTGAATGCAGGACGCCTTCCAAGCTTTTCAGCTACAAAACCGAAAGTAGTATAACCCGTGAAATCACCACATTGGATTAAAATAACTCCAAATGTTGTGCTAAGCAATGCCAAACCTCTTTCCTGTTCAAGATAAGTCGGCAACCATGAATAAGTGTACCAATATGCAGACATTCCGAATATGCACAATACCAATGATATCAGGAATATCTTTCTGTGTTCCCGACTAATCAATTCCTTGAATTGCTTTAGAATGCTCCTGTTAACGTATTTGTCTTTGTTTTGAATCCAAACGTCAGATTCATCAAGATATTTTCTTATGAAAATTATTGTAATTGCAGGAATTATTGAAACGAGAAAAGTCATTCTCCAACCAATGATAGGAGTCACCAATCCACCGACCATTGAAGCCAAAATAACTCCAACTGGTGCACCTGACTGCATGAAAGCACCAAATTTAGCCCTTAATTCATCAGGAAATGTTTCATTAATGTAGGTCTGACCGGTAGCCCATTCTCCACCAACACCCAATCCAGTGATAAATCTGAATATTAAAAGAGAATAGAAGTCCCAAGTAAAGGCACACAATAGTGTTCCAATCGAATATATGATTATAGTCCATTGCAGTACCTTTTTACGCCCATATCGATCTCCCAGCGCTCCAAAGATTATTCCACCAAAACCAGTGGCAAATAATGACATACCCAAACACAATGAAAGCATTTCGGCTGAAAAGTGTAGGCTGGATTGAAGCTGTGATACTAAAAAAGTGAATAAAACCAGGTCATAGAAATCAAAAACCCAGCCTGCCCAACTCATGGCAAAAATTCTGTAATGATGTTTGTTTAATTTAGTCTCTTCATTCATTAACATATTAACAACCCAATACCAATAGGATTTCTTGCAATAATCCTTTGTCGATAATGATAAAAATTTAGGAATTATCACTTATTCTAAACAGTTTTATACTAATTCACTGTTTAAAATATTTAATCCTTAAATTAAAGTCTATAAGCTGATATTAATAAACCTACCTATTCAAATCATTAAACTTATTACTTTATTAAAATATAAATCTAATTATCGAATAGGAGGAGAATTTATTATGAATAAAAAGATAGTTTTTGCTTTAGTAATAATGGGTTTGCTTGCAATCTCCGCAGCAAATGCTCAAAACTCATTGATTCTAAACAACAATAATGACGATTCAATGTATCAAGTCTCTTTATTGCAGGCTTTTATGCATGGAGAATATGATGGAGTAGTCAAAGTAGGAGATTTGAAAAAGCATGGAGACATTGGTCTTGGAACATTTGAAGGAGTAAATGGTGAGATGATAGTTCTGGACGGTGTTGTCTATCAGGCAGCTGCTGACGGAAGCATCAATGTCATGAAGGATGATGAAAAAATACCATTCGCTACAGTCACCAAATTCGATGAAGATGGAAATATAACCAACATAACCGCAAGTAACTTTGACGATTTGACCGGTCAGTTAAATAAGACAATTGAAGAATATGGTACAAACAACATGTATGTAATCAAAATCAAAGGTGACTTTTCAAACATTACAGTCAGAAGCGTTGAAAAACAGGAAAAACCATATAAGGAATTCACTGATGTTGCAGCAGTATCCCAAAAGGTATTCAATCATACTGACCAGACAGGAACACTTGTTGCAGTATACTTCCCAGAGTACATGAATGAATTGAACATGCACGGCTGGCATCTTCATTTCTTGTCTGATGACAAGACAATAGGAGGTCATGTTTTAGGATTCAATAACCTTAAGGGATCCGCTCAAATTGATGAAATCCATGAATTCAACATGATACTTCCAACCGACGATTCATTTAAAACAATGAATTTCACCGAAGATATGTCAAATAAAATCAGCAGTGTAGAATAACTCTTTTGAGTTATTCTCATTTTTTATTTTCTATTTTTTAAAAAAATAACCTCCTCCAATAAAAAAAAAAACAAACATTTAAATATAACCTGATACATTGTTAGATTATGACCATCATTACTAAAATTGAAATAAAGTGTTCCGTCTGTGGAAAAACAAGTCAACGAGCAGTTATGACCAGTACAAATTCATGGGGACGTCCTGATTTGGACTTGAGACCCGCACCAATGTATCGAGATACCATGAATGTTTGGCTTATGGAATGTCCTCACTGCGGATATGTTGCAAAAGGGCTTAACAATGAACTCAAAACAACTTCCGATATTCTTAAAAGCGAGGAATACCTAACCTGTGAAGGCAATGACTTCAAGTCCGATTTGTCCAAAAGATTCTATAGGCGTTATCTCATATCAAAAGCTGAAAAGGAATATAATTCTGAATTTTATTCTCTTCTTCATTGCGCCTGGGCATGTGACGATGCCGATGATGGGCTTGCAGTTGAAATGAGAAAACTGGCAGTGGATTTGGTTGACAAGGTTGACGACGAAAATGAAAACCTGAAACTAATAAAGGCTGATTTGCTTAGAAGATCACTGCAGTTCGAAAGGCTGATTGAAGAATATTCAGAT
>NZ_CAJOJM010000043.1:12893-13699 GCF_905234905.1 Methanobrevibacter sp. UBA188
ATACCATACAGGATGTCTTTAACGAATTTAATCCCGATGAATAATTAAAAAAAAAGTTTAAGTTAATGGCTGTCATATGACTGCATTACAGCCATCATTTTCTTTTTCTCGGAGCCGGAAGCTCATCATACATTGCCTCAAAAAGCTCACTTAGAAATGCCTTATTTTCCAGATCATCAACCAGAATCATTTCCTTTGCACCTTCATAGGGAAGTTCCATACGGGCATCAGGCATCATTGACATTGCCGATTTTACAGGCTTGACAAGAAATCGGTCATCATAGATGCCTCCGATAATCTTTGCGCGATAATATATGATGTACTCACCCATCATTGTCCTATATGATATTTCATCCAAATCAGATAACTGCTCCAGCACATATTCCAGATATTGCTCACTTGACGGCATACTTACACCTCCATTTAAAATCATTTGTCAAATCAGATTATAAATAGAAATCCAATTAGCAAGTTCAATAGTTAAATTCAAATAATTAGACATTAAATGCAATGCAACCTGGATCATACATCCAATAAATGATGTGATAAATTGAATTAAAGCTGCAATAACTAAAACCAATAAATCATTTGAAATGAATTTTGAATAGAATTTTAACTTTATTGTGCAAGAATTCTCCGGCTTCTTTAAGCCGGGGATGAATTGCACATTTAGTGGGTTAGTGTCTATATTTTTTTTATGTGGATGGGGTGGTGAGATTAGTTTTCAAATGCTCTCGGATAAATGCCATATAATATGTAGGTTTATAATATGTAATATAGAAAGATGGGGGAAAAACTTCAATAAG
>NZ_CAJOJM010000044.1:0-22703 GCF_905234905.1 Methanobrevibacter sp. UBA188
TTATGGCAAAAGATGAAAAATGGGGTATAGCTAATATTTACTCATCATTCAATAACACTATTATTACTGTAACAGATATTACTGGTGCTGAAACTATTTCACAATGGTCCGGTGGAAAAGTTGTTCGTGCAGACAGACAACAAGCTTCACCTTTCGCAGCTATGGCTGCAGCAACCAGAATAGCTGATGATGCTAAAGAAAAAGGATTTGTAGGATTACATATTAAAGTAAGAGCTCCTGGTGGAAATGGACCTAGAAGTCCAGGACCTGGTGCACAAGCTACTATTCGTGCTTTAGCAAGAGCTGGAATTAAAATAGGTAAGATAGAAGATATCACTCCTATTCCTCACGATGGTACTGGAAGACCTGGTGGTAAAAGAGGAAGAAGAGTCTAAGTGGAAGGGTTTAATATGGAGATAGAAATTAAAAGTCAAAGCGATGATGAAATTGTATTCATTGTTCGTGATGCAGAAGTACCATTTATTAATGCTATTAGAAGATGTGCAATGGTTAATGTACCTAAAATAGCTATTGAAGATGTAAACATTGTAAGAAATGATTCTGCTATGTTTAATGAGGTGCTTGCTCATAGACTTGGTTTAACTCCTTTAGTTTCCAATATTGAAGCAATTGAAGGTTTGCCTTTACCTGAAGATGATGGTTGGGAATACAATGAAGAAACTGATTCCTGGGCAGATAATCTTAAAAAAGGTGTTATATTCAAGTTAAATGAAGTTGGACCTAAAGTAGTTTATTCTAAGGATTTAATATCTTCAGACGAAACAATTAAACCAGTATACGATACTATTCCGTTAGTAAAACTCAAAGATGGTGAAGTGCTAGATATTGAAGCTGTTGCAAAAGTAGGATATGGAAAAGAACATGCTAAATGGATGCCTACTACTGTATGTGCATACAAACAGTATCCTGAAATAACCTTTGATGAAGATAAGGAAGTGGATTATGACTGTGCATTGGCATGTCCAAGAGGTGTTTTAAAATCTGATAGGAGATCAAAACATATTAAGATTTTAGACATTGAAAACTGTACTATGTGTAAAAGCTGTGTAAGGGCTTCTTCTAATGGTTATATTAATGTAGGGTATCGTGAAAATGATTTCATATTTAGAATCGAAACTGATGGATCAATGCCTCCTAAAGAAGTTTTATTAAAAGCTTGTGACAAATTAGGTGAAAAAGCAGAAAAATTTATCAGATTTAGTGAAGAAGGAGGAAGTAAATAATGGTTAAGAAAATTATCAAAACTAATCCTAACCTTATTGAACTTATTAATAAACTTAATAAACAATCAAAAAGTGAAGATGCAGCTATTTGGAAAGATGTTGCAGATAAACTTTCTAGGTCTAACAGAAGAACTGCTGAAGTAAATTTATCTGATATTGCAAGATACGCTGAAGCAGGTGAAACTGTTTTAGTACCGGGAAAAGTTTTATCAAATGGTGATTTAACAGAAAAAGTAGATGTAGTAGCATTAAAATTCTCAGCTAAAGCACAAGAAAAAATCGAAAGTGCTGGTGGAGAATGCATCTCAATTGACGAGATAATCGAATCAAATCCTAAAGGATCAAACATTAGGATCATGGAATAAATAGGGTGTTATTATGATTATTGATGGAGAAGGATGCGTTTTAGGAAGATTAGCTAGTGTAACTAGTAAAAATCTTTTAGAAGGCGAAGAAGTAGTAATTCTTAATGCTGAAAAAATTATGTTAACTGGTAATAAAGAATGGGCTTATGCTAAATACAAACAAAGAGTCGACAGGGCAAGTATTTCTAACCCTCGTGACTTAGGTCCTAAATATCCTAGAAGACCAGATGATATATTTAGAAGAACTGTAAGAGGAATGTTACCTTTCAAAAAATCCAAAGGTAAAACCGCATACAAAGGATTAAAAGCTTTTGTTGGTGTACCTGCAGAATATGCAGATGCTGAACTCACTGCAGTTCCTGAAGCAGAATACAAAAATATTAAAAAAGGTATCGAATTAGGAGAAATCTCCAAACTTTTAGGAGCTACCTTTTAGATAAATGGATGTGTGATTATGGTTAAAGTTATTCATACAAGTGGAAAACGTAAAACAGCTATCGCAAGAGGTACTGTTCAAGAAGGAACCGGTAAAGTTAGAATTAACAGAATTCCTTTAGAACTTTATTCTCCAGAGCTTGCTAACTTAAAATTACAAGAACCATTAACTTTAGCTGGAGATTTAGCTAATGAAGTGGATATTAATATCCGTGTTTTTGGTGGAGGAGTAATGGGTCAAGCTGAAGCTGCACGTATGGTTATTGCTAAAGGACTTGTACAATGGTCTCAAGACATGGATTTAAAAGAAAAATTCATTCAATATGACAGAACCATGTTAGTAGGTGACCCAAGACGTTCTGAACCTAAAAAATATGGTGGTCCTGGAGCAAGAGCTCGTAAACAAAAAAGTTACAGATAAATTACTTTTCTGTAATTTTATATTTTATTTAAATTAAAAAAGATGATATAAATGATTCCTATAAGATGTTTAAGTTGTGGAAAACCTGTTTCAGCTTACTTTGATGAATATAATAAAAGAGTAGCTGCAGGTGAAAAGTCAAAAGATGTTTTGGATGACTTAGGTTTAAACAGATACTGTTGCAGAAGAATGTTAATTTCCCATGTAGAAACCTGGGAATAGATTTTTCAGTTCGTAGGGATATTTTTTTAATTAAAAATATAATCTTGGTAAAATATATGCCTAAAAATGGAAGTAATATTCATGGATGTTGAAAAAAAATTAACAAGGTTTGAAAGAGCTAGAATTCTCGGAGCTAGAGCAATTCAAATATCTATGGGAGCCAAACCATTAGTGGATATTAAAGACTCCTTAGATCCTATTGATATAGCTTACGAAGAACTTAAAGCTGGAGTTTTACCATTAGATGTTATTAGAGATGAATAGATATTTTCTATTTCTTCTCATAATTTATTTAAAAAAAATAAAAAATACCAACATAACTCTATAAAGAAACTTACTGATTTTTTAAAGAGTATAGATTATATGGTAATAAATTAAAGGGCACTGAGGTGTTTTTTTTGAATAGTATAATAGAAGATGTCCAAGTTCGTAAGATTTTGGACAGCAGAGGAAACCCTACTGTTGAAGTAGATGTGATTACTTGGAATAGTTCCGGTAGAGCTGCTGCACCAAGTGGAGCAAGTACAGGTTCTAGAGAAGTAGTGTCATTTCCTGAAGGTGGAGTAGATACTGTTGTAAGTGAAATGGAAGATTTCATAGCTTCTGAACTCATTGGTATGGATGCTGAAGATATGGAAACCATTGATGAAGTATTGAAAGAAATTGATGGAACTGATAATTTGTCTGCTATTGGCGGTAATACAACTGTAGCTATTTCTATGGCTGTAGCTAAGGCAGCGGCTTCCTCTTATAACATGCCATTATATAAGTACATCGGTGGAAATTTAGTTAATGAATTACCATTCCCATTGGGAAATATGATGAATGGAGGAGCACATGCAGGAATTAATGCACCTGATATTCAGGAATTCTTGGTTGTTCCTGTCGGAGCTACCAATGTCAGTGATGCAATTTTTGCCAATGCATCCGTTCATAAAAAATTAAAAGAATTAATTCAAATTAAAGATTCAAATTTCACTGGTGGAAAAGGAGATGAAGGAGGATGGGTACCAAACATCACTAATGCTGATGCTTTAGAGATTCAAGCTCAAGCTTGCGAAGAGGTTGGTGATGAATTGGGTATTGAAATTAGACCTTCATTAGATATGGCTGCTTCCGAATTATGGGATGCGGATAAGCAGAAATATGTTTATGCTCAGGATAATATTGAAAGGGATACTGGAGACCAGATTGATTTCGTTAAAGATATTATTGAAACATATAACATGTTTTATGTTGAAGACCCATTTGATGAGTCCGATTTCGATGGATTCGCTCAATTAACAGCAAAAGTAGGTAACAAATGTCTTGTTTGTGGTGATGACTTGTTCGTAACAAACAAGGATATTTTGGCCAAAGGCATTGAAATGAATGCTGCAAACGCTATCATTATAAAACCAAATCAAATAGGTTCATTATCTGAAACTTATGCTACTGTAAAATTAGCAAAGGAAAATGGTATTGTACCTGTTGTTTCCCATAGATCTGGTGAAACTACTGATGAAACCATTGCTCATTTGGCAGTTGGTTTTGCTTCACCAATGATTAAAACTGGGGCTATTGGTGGTGAAAGGATAGCTAAATTAAATGAGCTAATTCGTATCGAAGAAGAACTTCCTAATCCAAAAATGGGGTCATTTTAAGTTAAATTTAGGAGATTATTATATGGCTAAAGTAACTATTGACTATGATAAATGTGATGGTGCAGACTGTGCAGAATGTGCTGATGTTTGTCCTATGGAAGTTTTAGTTCTTGAAGGAGACAAAATAGTAATTGTTGATCCTGAAGAATGTAGTTATTGTGAAGTATGTATGGACGTATGTCCAAATGAATGTGTAAAAATTGAAGATGATGATTAAATATATTGAGGTGTTATTATGGTAAATGATGAACTTTTAATTGATTTAGATAATTATTTAGCAGCAGGTTTACATATCGGAACCCAACAAAAAACAAGCGATATGGAAAAATACATTTTCAGAGTTAGATCTGACGGTTTATATGTATTAGATATTCAAAAAACTGATGAAAGAATCAGACAAATTGCAAAATTATTAGCAAAATACGACCCTGAAGACATTTTAGTAGTGGCTACCCGTCAATACGGTCAAGCTCCTGTTAAAAAATTCGGTGAAATCACTGGTGCAAAAACCATTCCAGGCAGATTCATCCCAGGTACTTTAACTAATCCTAATTATGCAAAATTCATTGAACCAAAAATCATTGTTGTAACTGACCCAAGATCTGATGCACAAGCAGTTTTAGAATCCAAACAAAATGGAATTCCTGTTGTTGCTTTATGTGATACTGAAAACTTACTCAGTTTTGTTGATATTGCTGTACCTGTAAACAACAAAGGTAGAAAAGCTATCGCATTAGTTTACTGGTTACTTGCAAGACAAATTTTAAGAGAAAGAGGAGATCTCCCTGAAGACGGTGACTTGGATATTGATGCAACTGACTTTGAACTTAAATTTTAAGTGAGTTAAATGTTAAGAAAACCTGCTGTTGCTGGAGCTTTTTATCCAGATAATCCAAATGAGCTTAGAAAGCTAATTGAAAGTTGTTTTTTAGAGAGTGGGGAAGTTCCTAATCTCAACACTTTTGAAGGTAATGATTATCCTATTCATGTTATGGTTCCTCATGCAGGTTATCAATATTCTGGTGCAATAGCTGCTAAAGGCTATTGCAAAATAGTTCAAAATGGTTTTCCTGAAGTTTTTATTATTTTGAGTCCTAACCACACAGGTTTTGGTAGTGAAATTTCTGTTTTCAATGAGGGAGAATGGATTACCCCTTTTGGTAATGTTGAAGTTGACAGTGAATTTGCGGATGAAATCATTTCTATATCAGACATAGCATCTGCCGATTTTCATGCTCATCTTCGTGAACACAGTATTGAAGTTCAGCTACCATTTTTACAATATTTCTCTAATGATTTCAAAATAGTTCCGATTACTATGGGTTCTCAAACATTTTCCGCTTCAAGCGATTTGGCCAAATCAATTTTTGAGGCTGGAAATAAGTTGGGTAAATCCTATTGTATTATTGCAAGTACTGATTTGTCTCATTTCAACAATCAGGAAAAAGCAAACAAGGTGGATGGTTTTGTTTTAGATGACATTAGTGAAATGAATGAATTTAAACTTTTTGAAGAGGTTATACAATTCAACATTACCATGTGCGGTTATGGTCCGGTAATGACAGCAATTTCTCTTTCTAAAATGTCTGGAAAGAAAGATTGTGAAATTCTAGGTTATAGAACTAGTGGTGATGTTACCGGAGATTATAGCTCTGTTGTAGGTTATGCTTCAGGCATTTTTAAATAAGGTGTATTTATGATAGCTAAAGCTTCTGCTCCCGCAAAAACTATTTTATTTGGTGAACACTCTGTAGTTTATGGAGAACCTGCTATAGCAGGTGCAGTTAATAAAAGGGCTTATATAACAATTAGAGAATCTAACAATGATCGTTCTGTTTTTAAAGCTCCTGATATAGGTTTTGAAGCTGAATTGTTAACACGTCATAAGAAATACATTTTAACAAAAGGAAAACCAGGTATTATTAGATATATTTTAGAAGCTCTTTACAAAGCTCACGACCACTCTCCAATTGAGATTACATTATCATCAAATGTTCCTATTGGTTCTGGATTGGGATCATCTGCTGCAGTTACTGTAGCTACTCTTGCTGCTTTATATAGGTATCATAATATCCGTTTTGATAAGAAATCTCTTGCTCATGATGCCCATATGGTTGAACAGGCCGTTCAAGGCGTGGCCAGCCCATTGGATACTTTAGTTTCTACATATGGTGGAATTGTTTACTTGTCCAGAAATAAGAAAATCGAACATATCAACGCTAAATTTAATGTTCCATTTGTTGTAGGATACACAACTAAACACGGAAACACAGGAAAGATGGTTAAGGATGTAAAAAATTTAAAAATGAGAAATCCTAAAATCATAAACCCTGTCATTACTGCAATGGGTAATTTAACCAATTATGCTAAACAGGCTATTTTGAAAGGAGATTTTGACAAAGTTGGAGAATTGATGAATATTAATCATGGATTTTTAGATGTTTTAGGTGTTAATACATTGGAATTATCTCGTATGGTTTATAATGCAAGAGAAGCAGGAGCTATCGGTTCTAAAACTACTGGAGCTGGTGGTGGAGGTAGTATTATTGCACTTTGTCCGGGTAAAGTTGATGAAGTTGCACATGCTATTGCTCGTGATGATAATATATTAAAAATCAGATTTACTCGAAAAGGAGTTTCTTCTAGGTTTTATAAGTGATTTTATGATAATTTTAAAAATTGGTGGAAGCATTTTAACCAATAAGGATGCTGTTAGTGAAGTCGACACTAAAAGTCTTAAAAGAATAGCATCTGAGATTAAATCTTCACTTGATAATTCATTCAAGGAATTGATTATTGTTCATGGTGCTGGGTCTTTTGGACATCCGCCTGCTAAAAAATATAAGATTGGCGAAAAATTTGACGAATCCGAGTATCCTCAAAAAAGAATAGGTTTCTGCGAAACTCAAAATGCCGTTAAAAAATTAAATATGTATATCTGTGAAGCTTTCATTGATGAAGGCTTACCTGTAGTAGCAATTCCGGCTTCTAGTTTTATGAGGGCTACTAATAAAAGAATCACTGATGGTAATCTTGATAGCTTTAAAAGATATTTAGAGAAAGGTTTTATTCCTGTTATTTATGGGGATGTTGTCTTGGATGACGAGTTGGAAATTTGTGTTATTTCTGGTGATCAGCTCATTCAGTACTTGGCGAAAAATCTCAACCCTGATATGGTCGTTTTGGGAACTGATGTTGATGGGGTTTACAATAAGAATCCTAAAACACACGATGACGCAATTTTTTTCGATAAATTTTCATCTTTAGATGATTTGGATACTTTAGAAGGAACAACCAATGTTGATGTAACTGGTGGTATGGTTGGAAAAATTAAAGAACTTTTATATTTGGCTGATTTAGGGATTGAATCTAAAATAATAAATGCTGAAGTTGAAGATAATGTTTTCAAAGTTTTGGAAAATGAAAAAGTGAAAGGGACAGTAATTTCAAGGGGAAATTAATATATGATTTCAGATAGAAAATTAGAGCATTTATTAATTTGTGAAAATTATGATGTTGAGTTTAAAAATAAGACTACTGGATTTGAGGACATTGAATTAATTCATAATGTTCTGCCAGAAATTGATAAAAACGAAATTGATTTGTCAACTTCCGTTTTTGGTAAAAAATTAAACTCTCCTTTATTTATGACAGCAATTACTGGGGGACATCCTGCTGCAAAAAATATAAATAAACAGTTAGCAATTGCTGCTGAAAATAATCGTATTGCATTAGGTGTTGGCTCTCAAAGGGCAGCTTGTGAACATCCTGAACTTGCAGACACTTATACTGTTGTAAGGGAAAATGCTCCTGACTGTTTGCTTGTAGGTAATATCGGTGCGCCTCAATTGAATTTGGCTGAAAAGGCAGTGGAAATTTTAGATGCTGATATTTTGGCCATTCATCTCAATCCTCTTCAGGAATCCATTCAACCTGAAGGTGATTTGGATGCAAGGGGATATCTTGATTTGATTAATCAAATCACTGAGTCTGTTGATATTCCAGTTGTTGCAAAAGAAACAGGTTGTGGAATATCTGGAGAATCTGCAAAGGCATTAGTTGATGCAGGTGTGGATTTCATTGATATTGAAGGTGCAGGCGGAACAAGCTGGGCTGCTGTTGAAACATATCGTGCTGAAGATAGATATTTGGGTGAAGTATTTTGGGATTGGGGAATTCCGACTGCCATTAGTACAGTTGAAGTTACTAATGCAGTAAATGTTCCGGTTATTTCATCCGGAGGTATCAGAACAGGTCTTGAAGCTGCTAAAGCTATTGCTCTTGGAGCTGATGCTGTAGGTATGGCTTTACCATTCTTAAAAAATTCAGCATCTCAAGATCAATTAAACAAATTTATTGAAAGGTTCAATGATTCCCTAAGAATTGCCATGTTTTTAGTTGGCGCCAATAACATTGAAGAATTGAAACAATCTAAATTAGTTATTCGCGGAAAAACAAGGGAGTGGCTTAGTGAAAGAGGTATAAACACAAAAAATTATTCAAGGAGATAAAACATGAGCGTAGAAGTTATCGCTATTGGGGGATATCAGGAAGTCGGAAAAAACATGACTGCTGTCAAGATTGGTGAGGATGTAATTATATTTGATATGGGAATACATCTTGACAGAATTAGTATGCACGAAGATACTGATATCGATAGAATGCATAGTTTGGATTTAATTGAAAGGGGAGTTATTCCTGACGATACTTTAATGAAAGATGTTGACGGAAAGGTAAAAGGTATCGTATTTTCCCACGGACATTTAGACCACATTGGTGCAGTTGCCAAATTGGCTCACAGGTATGATGCTCCATTAATAGGAACTCCATATACTGCTGCATTAATCGAAAAACAAATTAAAGGGGAACGTAAGTTTAAGGTAACTAATCCTATCAGACCATTAAATCCTGGAAGTAAATTGAAACTTTCTAAGGATATTACTTTGGAATTTGTTCAATCAACACACAGTATTCCTCAAGCAGTATTTCCAGTTTTACATACTTCGGAAGGAGTTATTGTTTATGCATTGGATTTTAAATTTGATAATCATCAAAAAGTATCTCCACCACCTGATTATAAAAGATTAAGAGAATTGGGTAGAAAAGGAGTGCTTGCTTTAATTGTCGAAACAACTAATGCAAAAAATTATGATGAAGTTAAAACACATTCTGAAAGAATTGCAAGAAATATTCTTGAGGATGTTATGAGAGGGCCGTTGCATGAAAAGACAGGTATGATTGTTACCACATTTTCTTCTCATGTGGAACGTGTCCAAGCAATTGCGGACATTGCTAAAAAAAGTCACAGGGAAATATTTTTCCTTGGAAGATCCATGGAACGTTTCTGTGGCATTGCACAAAAATTAGGTATTTTAAAATTGCCGAATAATGCAAGTATATATGGTTCTCCAAAAGCGGTCAATAAAGCTTTAATGAAGGCTGATGAGGATAGGGCAAATTATCTGCTTGTTACAACAGGACACCAAGGTGAACCTGATGCATTGCTTCCAAGAATTGCAAATAGTAGAACTCCATTTAACATTAAAAAAGGAGACAATATTATTATTTCAGCACCTATCATTCCAAATCCAACAAATGCTGCAAATAGGCATATCATGGAAAGGAGATTGAAATTAAAAGGTGCAAGAATTTATCCTAATGCTCACGTTTCTGGTCACGCTGGAAGGGAAGATCACAGAGAATTTTTGCGTATGCTTAAACCACAACATATCATTCCAGCACACGGAGATTTATCAATGCTTGCAGCATATGCTGAACTTGCTGAGGAAGAAGGTTACAGAATTGGTTATGATATTCATATCTTGAGAAATGCTCAAGCACAAGTTTTTAAAAGTTAAGTGAGGGATTTAAATGAGTGATGTAAAAGAAGTACTCGGAAGTTATTCTACAGATATTACAAAAACAATTGAAGAAGAATTATCTACAATTACTCCAGATAATCTTGGAGAGGCTTCAGTTTACTTAACAAGAGCTGGCGGTAAAATGCTTAGACCTGCTTTAACATTAATTACTGCTGAAGCTGTTGGTGGAAATCGTGAAAGTGCTTTAAAGTCTGCTGCTGCTATTGAACTCATTCATACATTTTCACTTATTCATGATGATATCATGGATGATGATGATATGAGAAGAGGAATGCCTTCAGTACATAAGGTATGGGGTGAAGACGTAGCTATTCTCGCAGGAGATACATTGTTTTCAAAAGCATTTGAAATAATTGTTTGTTCTAAAGGCACTACTTCCGAACAGAATAACAAGTCATTGGCTACCGTTGCTGATGCATGTGTTAAAATCTGTGAAGGTCAAGCATTGGACATGGGATTTGAAGAAAGATTCGATGTTAATGAAGATGAATACATGGAAATGATTTTCAAAAAAACCGGTGCTTTAATTGCTGCTGCCACTAAAGCTGGAGCTATTATGGGTGGAGCAAATGATGAAGTCATTGATGCTATGTATGAATATGGAAGATTGATTGGTCTTGCTTTCCAAATCCAGGATGATTATCTTGATTTGGCATCTGATGAAGAAACATTAGGTAAACCAATCGGTTCCGATATAGGCAAAGGTAAAATGACCATCATCGCAATCAAAGGTTTGGCCAGTGATGATTCAGGAAGGTTGCTTGAAATCTTAAAAGATGAAAATAATTCTCAAGATGAGATAGATGAAGCAATTGAAATTTTAACAAATTGTGGAGCTATTGAATATGCTCGCAATTTGGCACAAGAATCTGTTGTTAAAGCTAAAGAAGTACTCGAAATATTGGATGATTCTTCATCTAAACAGGTACTTGAAAACATTGCAGATTTTGTTCTTGAGAGAAGTGCATAATTTCTCTCATATTTATTTTTTATATTTTGTTATATTTTTTGTGAATTTTTCAGAAATTCTGTAAAAAATAGATGATATTTGATTTTCTTTCAGTTGTATTAATTTTCGATTTTTTATTAATATTTATAATTATTAATCATGACTATTAACTTTTTTGCTTTTTTTAAGCATTGACGTTATTTTCTTTAATAATAAATTATATTTTGATTATATTTAATTTAAGACATTTATTTTTTGTTTTTTATTTTTTTAAATTTAAATAACTTGTTATTTATATTTTAACGGATTTATATCTCTCAGATATTATGAAAAGATTTATATACTATATTAATAAATCTATTATTGGATTATTTGATTAACTAATTTAATTGAATAATTTTGAATAATTGTATTAATAAAATAGTTAAATAAGTAGTAGAAAATTTTATTCGTATACATTTGAACAAAATTTTTATTTTAAGTTATATATTTTATTCGTATACATTTGAACAAAATTTATATTGGGGGAATTTCTAATACTTTTTTTTAGCTGATTTTTTTTGGTGATATGATATGTTGGAGATTAAGCACACATTATGTCCTTCATGTAGTGTAGGTTGTGGCATTAATGTTGTTTTGAATGATGGAGAAATTGTGGGAACTTTTCCTTATAAAAGACATCCTGTAAATGCAGGTAAAAATTGTTTAAATGGAAGAAATTCCATTGATTGTTATAAAAACAAGTTTGGTGATGTTGATGCTGATGCTTTAATTGCAGATGTTTCAAAAGAATTAAGCTCAGCTTCTGATGTCACTGTAATTTGTTCTGGTAACAGTGGTGTAGGTGAAATTGAAGCAATAAAAGAATTTGCAGAATCTAAAGGATATAATATTGGATTTTATGCAGATAACCTGAAAAATTATGATGAAGTTGCTTCTTATGATGATGTTGAAAATGCAGAAAAGATTTTTGTAATCGGCGATTTATTATACGAAAATCCTTTGATCGGAAGAAGAATTGTCCATGCAAAACAAAATGGTGCAAAAATATTCGCATTTGTAAATGCTGAAGCTTCAGTGACTTTCAACATTGCAGATGAATGTTTCAATGATTCTGTAGCAGAATTTTTGGACGCTGCTAAAGATAACATCGATGAATCATCAGTATTGATATTCAATCAAATTGATACTTCTGATGATTTGGATAAAATTGATGCACTAGGCTGTAAATTGTTACCAGTATTCAGTAAATCCAATTCTAAAGGTGCTTTAAGCTTATTAGAACCTAAATCTAAAGATGAAATGTTTGAACTATTGGATAATACTAAAGTTCTTTTAGTATTCAACGATGACATTGCTGATGAATTGGAATATGATTTTTCAAAAATATCAAAGATTATCAGCTTTGCTCCATGTGAAAGCAAGACCACTGAAATTTCAGACATTGTCGTTCCTATTAAAACATGGCTTGAAAAAGATGGATCATTTGTAAATGCAATGGGTGAAACCCAATCTTTCAATGCTGCAATTGAATCTGATGTTTTAAGTGAAATTGAGGTAATTGAAAAATTAAATGGATAATCGGGTGATTATATGAGTTATGTTTTAGCAAAATCTCAAAATGAAGATATTCATAAAGCAGGCGAATGTGGAGGGGCTGTAACCAGCATTCTTAAATATTTGCTTGATGAAGAAATTGTCGATGGAGTTTTAGCGATAAGTCCTTGTGATGATGTTTATGACGGAGTACCAACTTTCGTAACAAATTCAGAAGATTTGATGAAAACTGCAGGTTCCTATCACTGCGCTCCTACAATGATTGGTGACCTTGTTCAAAAGTACCTGTTTGATAAGAAAGTAGCAGTAACAGCAAAACCTTGTGATATGAGAGCTATCGAAGAGCTCATTATAAGACATAAAATCAATAAGGACAATATTTATGTCATTGGTTTAAACTGTGGTGGAACTGTTCCTCCTGTAGCAGGAAGAAAAATGATTGACTTGTTCTATGAAGCAGATCCTGATGATGTTGTAAGTGAAGAAATTGATAAAGGACAGTTCATCATCGAACTTGCAGACGGTTCCGAAGAAGCTGTAAAAATCCACGACCTTGAAAATGAAGGATACGGTCGTCGTACCAACTGTCAAAGATGTGATGTAAAAATCCCAAGAAAAGCAAACATCGCTTGTGGAAACTGGGGTGCCGAAGACGGTTGGACATTCATTGAAATCAATGATGAAAAAGGCCAAGAAATGATTGACGGTGCAAAAAAAGCAGGAATTTTAGAAACTAAAAATCCAGCTGACCCTGCTGTAGAAGGCAGGAAAAAAGTTGAAGGCATCATGATTAAAATGGCTAATAAAATCCAAGATAAGATGTATCCGACTGTTAATGAAATGGATGATTGGAATCGTTGCATTAGCTGTTATGCTTGTCGTGATGTTTGTCCGATTTGCTGGTGTTATGAAAACTGTGAATTGAATAAACCGTTCTTTAAAGATGACCAGAATGTTCCTCCAACACCAATTGCATTCCAAGGTGTAAGACTATCCCACATGAGTTTCAGTTGTGTGGATTGCGGACAATGTGATGACGTATGTCCAATGGACATTCCTGTTTCATTAATCTTTGACAAATTGCAGAAAAAATACTACAATAGAACTGGCTATGTTGCTGGAGTTTCAGATGATGTAAAACCTCCATTATACAGTCCAGAAAAAACCGAATTATGAGGTGATTAGATGTCTGATGATTTAAAAATAGTAGGTTTATTATGTAACTGGTGTTGTTATGGTGGGGCAGATACTGC
Source organism: Methanobrevibacter sp. UBA188 (assembly GCF_905234905.1). NCBI lineage: Archaea > Methanobacteriati > Methanobacteriota > Methanobacteria > Methanobacteriales > Methanobacteriaceae > Methanobrevibacter > Methanobrevibacter sp. UBA188. The sequence continues at coordinate 13,972 of NZ_CAJOJM010000044.1, forward strand.
TGGAACCGCACGTATGCAATACCCATCAAATGTTAGAATCATTCGTGTAATGTGTTCTGGAAGGATTAGTCCTTCAATGATTTTCAAAGCATTCCAGGAAGGTGCGGATGGAGTATTTGTAGGAGGATGCCATATTGGGGATTGCCACTATGACGCAGGTAACTACAAATGGTCCAGAAGATCAAAAATCGTAGAAGATATTCTTGAAGAGTTCGGAATTGAAAAAGAAAGATTTAGACATGAATGGATTTCAGCTTCCGAAGGTGAAAAATTCAAAACAACCATGGAAGAATTCCATAAAACTCTTTCAAAGTTAGGTCCGCTAGAATTGGAATAAGTTTAAAATGATTGATTATAGAGTCAGTGAATAGCTAAAACAATAGCTATTTCCACTCCACTTTTTTTTAATTGTTTTTCTAAGATTAGTAAGAGATTACTGATGTTAGAAAAATAGTTAAAAAAAGAATATTTTTGATTATTTTTCATGTTGATTATCTTGTATTGATATAAATTCATCATTAGCCGAGTAATATTGGTTGTTAGCATAACCAGTCAATTTTACTTTATTTTCTCTATCAATATGAAATAATTAATAAAAAAGAGATTTATATTTTATATGGGTTTCTTTAACTGTCTACAATAGCTATTAAAGTATTCTCCTTCAAATCTTTAATAGCTATTTTTCAATTTTTTCATTAAAAGTATTACTATTTTTCTTAATTATTCAAATTGTTATTACTTTAATTAAATTTATATTTATAAAATACATAATGTGAAATAAAGCATTAGGAGTTTTTTCGATGAGTTGTTATAAATATTGGGGTAAACTTGAAGAAATTGCCAATAAATTATCCAGTTATGGTGATTTGGATAAATATGGTGATTCCGCTCTAGATGATATAAATATTGATGAAATCATTGAGATATTGGATGATGTGGAAATCATTGCACATGATAAGACAATAGATTTTGATTCCGCAAAGCACATTCTTGATGATGAAAAGATGAACAAGGCATTAAAATTGATTAGAAAATTTTATGTTTATGTTGGGGCAAGGCTTGAAACAGAGAATGCACAAAAAATTTTGGAATCCGATAATCCTACAGAGACTCTTGATTCATTCCATTTTTATGACAGGTATATCGGTTTGATTGAAAATGAAAGTCAATTGGCTAAATTCAATGAAGATAAAACATTTGTTTTTTTAGGGTCAGGTCCACTTCCATTAACCTTAATCATGTTTAATAAGGTATTTGGATGCAAATGTATTGGTATTGAACAGATGGAAAATGTTGCAGAGCTTTCAAGAAAAGTTTTGAAAAGACTGGAACTTGATGAGGATATTGAGATAGTTGTTGGTGATGAAAAAGTCATTGAAGACTTGGATTATGATATCCTGATGGTTGCAGCACTTGCTGAGCCAAAAGATAGAGTTTTTGCAAATATTTGGGAGTATGTTGATGAAAAAACACCTGTCATCTATAGAACCTATACTGGAATGAGGGCAATTTTGTATGCTCCTGTTTTGGATAAGGATACAAGGGGTTTTCATAAGGAAGTAATGGTTCTTCCAACCGGCAATACCAATAATACCTCTGTTTTAATCAGAAAAATAATTTAATTTTTTCATGATTCCAGATTGCTCTGGAATCATTCACGACCTTTTTTTTTGAAATTTCTATTTTTTTAAGTAACAATGGGTATGAATCTATCACTGAAGCGATTTATGAATATTGATAGAAATTTCTGTGTTTTTGATAATAACTTGTATTATCAAATATAATAATGTCACAACTATTATATATCTTTTTTTATTTAAAATTGGAGCAATTTTACTCATTTACGACAATTTTACTAAATTAAATCAATTTAAATATATGTCAATCTATATTAATTACATTATCAAAATATAAATTCATGAAAGGAATTATTGGAGCAATAACAGGAGATGTTATCGGTTCAACTCGAGAATTTTACCCAATCAAAACCAAAGATTTTGAATTATTTACTCCTTATTCAAGAGTTACTGATGATAGTATATTGACACTGGCCGTTGCCAATTGGCTGTGTGAAGATAAAAACTCACAAGATGTTTTAATTAAAAATTTACAATATTTCGGGAATAGATATCCTGATGCAGGTTACGGTTCAAGTTTCGGAGGATGGCTGGTTCAGGAATCACCTAAACCTTATGACAGTTGGGCTAATGGTTCTGCAATGAGGGTATCTCCATGTGCATGGGTTGCTGAGTCATTGGAAGAGGCAAATGATTTGGCATATGAATCCGCAATCGTATCACATGATCATCCTGAAGGTATTAAAGGTGCCCTTTCAACTGCAGATGCAATTTATCTTGCAAGGACAGGCGCAAGTAAGGATGAAATTAGAAATCATATTGAAAAGGAATATGCTTATGATTTAAATCGTGGCGTTGATGAAATAAGGCCTGATTATTCATTTGATGTTTCCTGTGCCGGAAGTGTTCCTGAAGCTATAATCTGTTTTTTGGATGCAAAAGACTTTGAAGATGCAATTAGAAATGCTGTGTCTTTAGGTGGGGATGCAGATACTCAAGCGGCAATTGCAGGCAGCATCGCATCTGCATATTGGGGTGTTCCACAAAGAATATGTGAGCAAACTATTGGATATTTGGATGATTTCTTATTGGATGCCTTTAATAGATTTGAAGCCATGATAATAGAAAAATAAACGAAATCGTAATTGGGCGATATTATATCATATAAAAAGATAATGATTTTTTCAATACTTCTTGGCAATATTGTCAATGTCTGCTGTAAGCGCAGCCGATAACAGCACTGCTGATGTTGTAAATATTGATGATTCTAAATTTAGTATTGAAAATACACGGGAAGATTCATTGAACGAAGAAATACTTAATTTTACTAAAAACATAGTGTTTTTATTATTTTATTTTTTTTGTTTTCTTTTGATTTTTTCTAGTTGATTCATAAACCTTTCATCATAGTTTCTTGCAACGTCTTCGTATTTGTTCCAGATTCCAATTGCAGTTTCGGGAATTACTTCACGTTTATCTTCTGAAAATTTGGTGTAGGTATGCATCATCTCTTTTGAATCGGAAATCAGCACTTTTACAAAGGGAATATCTGCTTTTTGAATGTTGATGTCGGCATCTTTAAACATTTTAATAATGTCAATTTCCTCATTGTTGATGTAACATGTCGGTGAAGCTAGTATATTCACTTTCAAGCTACGTCTTTTCTTAAATGCCTTAATTAGTGCTTCACCTTCACCTTCAAAGAGAAATCCTATTCTCATGTTGACAGTATTTTTTGCTCTTTTTATGATTTCCACTTCCTGGTTGATGATTTTTTCAACGCTGTATATTCTCCATATTGGGGCTTGAACTTGACTCATTCCGTTTTCATATATGTTGGTTAGTCGTGTTATTGTATCATCAATTTGTGAGTCAATTTTTTCTTTTTCACGGCTCAGCACTTCGACTGGAGATTTAACATTATAGGTCAATGGTCTTCCATCTTCAACATCAATGAAATTTTTCTTGATTAATCCTTTCAATACATCATATATTTTACTGCGAGGAATGCCTGATTTTTCAGCCACTTCACTCGCTGTCGATGAAATTAATGATGTGAGTGTTAAATATGCTTGAGCCTCATACATTGTAAGTCCTAATCCTTTTAAAACAGATATATTCTCGTCCATAATTTTATTATTTTTTTCATGCTATATATTTATTACTACTTTTTACCCTTGAATAGTGACAAAATCTTTATATATTCTTCAATGGAAACTATTATTAACAAATAAAAATGAGGTTATTATTATGGCAGATGGATTAGATATGTTTTGTTATCAATGTTCCCAGACCGCTAAAGGTACTGGTTGTACAGTAAGTGGAGTTTGTGGTAAAAAACCAACAGTTGCAAGACTTCAAGATAATTTAATATTTACAATGAAAGGAATTAGTGCATACAACTACAATGCAAACGTTTTAGGTGCATACGATAAAGAAATTGATGCATTTTTAACCAAAGGATTATACACAACATTAACTAATGTCAACTTTGATGTAAATGATCTTGTGGCACTTGCATTGGAAGCTGGTGAAAAAAGCGTAGCTGTAATGAGATTATTAAAAGATGCTCACATTGCTGCTTACGGTGAACCACAACCTGTAGAAGTTAAAGTGGGTGCACAGGAAGGACCTGCAATTATTGTAACCGGTCACGACCTAAAAGCACTTGAAGAATTATTGAAACAGGTGGAAGGAACTGACATTAAAGTTTACACTCACTCTGAAATGTTGCCTGCTCATGGATATCCTGGACTCAACAAATACGAAAACTTAGCAGGTCAATTAGGTGGTGCATGGCACGATCAAAGAACAGTCTTTAAAAAATACAATGCAGCTATTGTTGGAACAAGTAACTGTGTATTGCCTGCACTTGATGCATACAAAGAAAGAATGTTCACCATGGATGTAGCAAAACTTGAGGGAGTAAAAACCATTGATGATTATGACTTTTCAGAAGTAATCGAATGTGCTAAATCTTTAGGATCTTTAGAACCTGAAGAATTAACCACTATCACTACCGGTTGGAGTGCAGGAGCTATTGTGGAACATGCTGATGCAATCAAAAAATTAGTTGAAGAAGGTAAAATCAGAAGATTCTTTGTTGTTGGTGGATGTGATAAAGCAGCAAAACATAATGACTACTACAGGGAATTCGTACAAAACTTGCCTGAAGATACTGTTATTTTAACTTTAGCATGCGGTAAATATAAATTCAATGACCTTGATTTAGGAGACATTGAAGGAATTCCAAGACTCTTGGATGTGGGTCAATGTAACGATACTATTGTTGCTGTTGATGTTGCACTTGCATTATGCGAATTGTTTGACATGGAATTAAACGAATTGCCTTTAACAATTGTGCTCAGTTGGATGGAACAAAAAGCTGCAGCTGTGCTTTGGGCGTTGTTATACTTAGGAAAAACCGATATGTGGATTGGACCTGTACTTCCTGCATGGTGTAATGATGACATTCTCAATGTATTGGTTGGAAATTACAACTTGACTCCAACATCAGGAGATGCAATTGCAGATATTAAAACAATTATGGGGGAATAACTTATGAGTGAGGATATTAAAGCGAAAGCTTTAGATATCCAATCCTTATTGGATTATCAATCAGATAGTGTAGTAAGCCGAGAAGTAATCAAGAAAGAGCTTGGAACAGTAACATTCTTTGCCTTTGATCAAGGTCAAGGATTGTCTGAACATTCCGCTCCTTTTGATGCGATGGTTCAAATAATAGATGGTGAAGCGGAAATTACAATTTCTGGTGTCAAACATACTGTTAAAGCAGGTGAAATCATTATCATGCCTGCTAATGAACCACATGCACTACAGGCAGAAAACAGTCCATATAAAATGATTTTAACCATGATTAAGAGCGATTAGTTTCATTTTATTATTTTTTTTAAAATATTATAGGTGATGGAATGGCATGGAGATGTAAAGTTTGTGATTATGTGTATGAAGGCGATGAATTGCCTGAGGACTACGTTTGCCCATTATGTGATGTGGGTCCAGAATATTTTGAAGAAATTAATGAATAATTTCTTTTAACTTTTTTTCCACCAAATCATTATCCAATCGGCTTTGTCCTTGACGTTATAATATTTTTTTGATTTTTTATCATAACTTAGAATTCTTTTTAAATAATCTTTCAACAGCTCTTTTTCTTCATCGCTGTAAATGTCCAGTCTGAACTTTCCGTTGTCCATGGCGTCTTCAATGCTGTCATATTCACGGTAGTTGTTCAAGTCAAATCTTTCGATATTTGCATAGATTCCCATATTGAACAGTATGTTGAAGAAATAATTGTAGTCAGGAAAATCTTCGGTTTTTATTCCAAGCTCTCGGTCAAAATCCTTTTCGATTTTCTTGTTTTCAGGTCCGAAAATGGTTATGAAAACATATTTACTGGCAATTTTATCTAATTCCATCAATACTTCTTCTATGGGTATTATTCCATTCAAGGACCTTGAGCAGACCACTACATCAACATCCCCAATTTCTGAGTATTTTATCTCTTCTATAGGTTTTAAAATAGTCTTGATATTTTTGATGTCATTGTCTTTAGCTCTTTTTTCCAGATATTCCAGCATTTTTGGGGATGAATCAAGTCCAATAACACTTTTAACCTTACGGGCTAAAGGAACTGTAACTGATCCCTCACCGCAGCCGACATCCAATACTGTATAGTTTTCATCTAAAATTAATTTATCAAACAGTGCATCGTTATAGTCTTCTTTTTTGGTACGCCTATAAAATCCTGGAGCTGCCTTATCCCAATCTTTATCAATTTTATTTGCCAGTTTTTCAGCCCAGAATCTGGCCCAGTCTAATTCATTTGGGTTTTCAATACACTGTTTCATATTCACACCTTTGTTTTTCCGGTTAAGATATTTTTGTAGTCTTCATAGTTTTCTTTAAGAATTCTTGGGATATCCAATTCATATGGGCATTTGTCAACACATGCATAGCATTCTATGCAGTTTTCTGTTTGAGCCATTGTTTTTTGCCATTCTTCAGTTAAATGGGGTTCTGTCGGAAATCTCCTAACCCAAAGTGACATTCTGGCACATATGCTGATTTTAATTTCTTCAGGACATGGCATGCAGTAGCCGCATCCTCTGCAAAAGTCCTCGCCCAATTCCTTTTTGTCATTTTCGATTGTTGATTTCAATTCATCATCTAAGACAGTGGTGCTGTCATAGGACAGGAATTCATCAAGCTCGGAAATCTTTTGAACTCCCCAAATAGGCAATACGTTGTCAAACTGATTTAAAAATGCAAAACTCGCTTTTGAATTTGTAATCAATCCTCCACCCATTGCTTTCATTGCAATAAATCCAACATCAAACTTTTTACATTTCTCCACCAATTCTATCTCTTCCTCTCCGCTTAAGTATGAAAATGGATATTGTAGAGTTTCATAAAGTCCGCTTTCAATGGCTTCATGGGCAAATGTAATTTTATGGGTTGTAATTCCAATATGTCTGATCATTCCTTTTTCTTTCGCTTCAAGCATTGCTTTAAATAATTCATCATCTTTTTTAGGAACAAATGAAATGTTGTGGAATTGATATAAATCCAAGTAATCTGTCTTTAAGCTTTTAAGTGAAGTTTCCAAATCGCTCCAAAACACTTCTGGTGTTTCAGCTGCAGTTTTGCTTGCAATATAAATCTTTTCACGAGGTATATCTTTAAAAGCATTTCCCATTTTTTCTTCACTGTCAGTGTAAAAATGGGCTGTATCATAAAAATCAATCCCATTGTCATATGCTTTTTTAAGTATTTCAACCGCTTCCTGCATTGTGCATCTTTGGATTGGAAGGGCACCAAATCCATTTTTATTTACTTCGAGATTAGTTTTTCCAAGCCTCATACTATCTTAACCCAATTTAATTCTTAATCTTTATATATCTTCAATAAGATAAATAATATTGCTTATTTTTATAATCGAATTATTAATTGTGATGATTAAATGAATGATTTAGAAGAAATTATCTATAAACATGCTTTGCTTAATGCAGCCAAACATAAGGGCTCTGCAAATCCTGGGGCAGTTATGGGTTCCATCATGGCAAATGAACCTGAGCTAAGAAGCAAAGCAAAAGAAATTGGTCCGATGTCTGGTAAAATTGTAGCGAAAGTAAATGCTTTGTCTCCAGAAGAGCAAGCAAGCGAAATGGAAAAATTAGGTGTAGAAGTTCAAGACAAAAAACCTAAAGCTAAAGAAGTCGGACTTCAGGAACTTCCAGGAACTCATGAAAATATTGTTTTACGTTTTGCTCCAAATCCAAGTGGTCCGCTACATATTGGACACTCCCGTGCAGCAGTTCCAAATGCAGAATACGTAAAAAGACATAATGGGAAATTGATTTTAAGGATTGAAGATACAGATCCAAAAAGAGTATATGAACCTGCTTATGAAATGATTCCTGAGGACTTGGAATGGTTGGGAATCAATCCTGATGAGGTTATTTATCAATCCGACAGATTTGAAACATATTATGATTATGCTCGTCAGTTAATAGAAAATGGTGCGGCTTATATGTGTACCTGTGACGGCGCTGATTTCAAAGAGCTTAAAGACAACTGTAAAGCATGCCCGTGCAGGGACAATAGTGTTGAAGAAAATCTTGCATTGTGGGAAAAATTTGACACTATGGATGCGGGTGAAGCAGTACTTAGAGTAAAAACCGATATTGCTCATAAAAATCCTGCAATTCGTGATTGGGTAGCTATGAGATTGGTTGATGAAACCCATCCTCGTTTAGGCAATAAATACAGAATCTATCCTATGATGAATTTCTCTGTTGCAGTGGATGACCATTTGATGGGATTGACTCATGTTTTAAGAGGAAAAGACCACCTTGCAAATACTGAAAAACAAAAATATCTATATGACCATATGGGATGGGATGTGCCTGAGTACATACACTACGGTAGACTTAAAATGGAAGATATTGCACTAAGCACTTCCAAAGCAATGGCAGGAATCGAAGATGGAACCTACAGTGGATGGGATGATCCAAGACTTGGAACTTTAAGAGCTATTGCAAGAAGGGGAATCGACCCAAGAACCATTTATAATTTGATAACTGAAATTGGCGTTAAAATGGCTGATTCAGCTATTAGCTGGAAGAAGATTTA
>NZ_CAJOJM010000045.1:0-10955 GCF_905234905.1 Methanobrevibacter sp. UBA188
TTAAATAATAAATAATATATAAAGAAATAGAGAGAGCATTTGAAAACTAATATCTTCAGATGCCTTTTTGTGAAATTCATCTCCGACCTTAAAGAGGTCGGAGTATTCTTTCACTATTAAGATAAATGATTAATAATCTAAAAAAGAAAAAAGAAACAAGAAAATCTATACGATTCCTTGTGCGTTCATAGCATCAACAACTTTCTTGAATCCTGCAATGTTTGCTCCTGCAACATAGTTTTTGTCCATGCCGTATTCTTCAGCAGCAGCTGCAGCATTTTCGAAAATGGTTTCCATAATGGTTTGGAGTCTACCATCAACCTCTTCAAAGGTCCAGGATAATCTTTCTGAGTTTTGTGACATTTCAAGTGCAGAAGTTGCTACTCCACCAGCGTTTGAAGCTTTACCCGGTGCGAATAATACATCATTTTCTTGTAAGAATTCGGTTGCTTCAATAGTGGTTGGCATGTTTGCTCCTTCAGCAACTGCTAAAACTCCGTTTTCAACTAATGTTTTAGCGTCTTCTAATTGCAATTCGTTTTGGGTAGCACATGGAAGAGCGATGTCACATTTAATGGTCCATACGCCTTTGCCTTCGTGGTATTCAGCACTGTCTCTAGCTTCAGCATATGCGGTTAATCTTTCTCTTCTGATTTCTTTTACTTCTTTTAATAACTCAACGTCGATTCCTTCAGGGTCGTAAATCCAACCTGTTGAATCGGAACAGGTTACAGGTTTACCACCTAATTGTTGAGCTTTTTCGATTGCATAAATTGCTACGTTACCTGCACCGGAAACTGCAATGGTTTTACCTGCAATGTCAATGTCATTAGCTTTTAACATAGCGTTAGTGAAGTATAATAATCCATATCCGGTAGCTTCGGTTCTTGCAAGGGATCCTCCGAAGGTTAATCCTTTACCAGTTAATACTCCTTCGTATAATCCTCTGATTCTTTTGTATTGACCAAATAAGAAACCGATTTCTCGGCCACCTACACCGATATCTCCAGCAGGCACATCAGTGTCTGCTCCGATGTATTTGCATAATTCGGTCATGAAAGATTGACAGAATGCCATGATTTCTCTGTCGGATTTTCCTTTAGGATCAAAGTCAGATCCACCTTTTCCTCCACCAATTGGAAGACCGGTTAAGGAGTTTTTGAAAATTTGTTCGAAACCTAAGAATTTAATAATACCGAGGTTTACAGATGGGTGGAAACGTAATCCGCCTTTGTAAGGTCCTATTGCACCGTTGAATTGTACACGGTATCCGGTATTTACTTGTACTTGTCCGTTGTCATCTACCCATGGGACACGGAATTTAAATTGTCTTTCCGGATTTGTTAATCTTTCAAGAAGTGCGTTTTTCTTAAATTCATCTTCATTTTCTTCAATTACAACCCTTAAGGATTCCAATACTTCGCGTACAGCTTGGTGGAATTCAGGTTCGGAAGGGTTTTGTTCTATAATGGTTTCTATTACTTCATCTACGTATGACAAAAAACATTCCTCCAAATTTATAATTTGAATTAATTAATATTATTAAAATAATTTTTATGAAAGCAACATATTTTAACAATATAATTAGATATTTGAATCTCATAGTATTTAAATATTTTTCAATATTTGATAAAAATATACATATATTATTCAAAAAAAATTAGATTTATCTTATACATATTATAATATATATTAAAAATATTAAGAAAATAATTAAATCTTTTTGGATATTAATTCACAATGTCTAACTAAAATTATCAATTATTGTACAAAGTCGGAATACATTTGCCACCAAAGAATTCCGAGTAGTGAAAAATTAAAATGTACAGATAATTTAACACCACCACCCAAAATAACGAACATAATCCCCAATTTCACATATAAAAATAAACAAAATAATACCAAAATGAAAAAAGCATATCTCTTTATATACAATAATTTACATAATAATCTACAGTAACATAGCAAATTTTAAATTTAATCGACAAATGGAGAAAAAAATAATGAAAATTACCAAATCCCAATATGATGAATTGAAAAACAGCTATTTATCAAAAAACAGAAGCATGCATTCATTATATATGGAAATCAATAAAGAAAACACCATAGATAAACAGTTATTCTTTAAATTAATAAATAAAATAAGAAAAGAAGAAGGATTAAGTGATTTTTACACTCCAAAATCTAAAAGAACAATGTTTCCAGATGAAAACCCTTACGTATCAGTTTAAAAAAAAAATGGAAAATAACCACATCAGAATTAATGTGATTAATATTCAACATAATACCTCAATATCGCAGCAATTCCACCAAAAGCCCTGAAGAGTTGCATTCCCTCTTCGGTTTCAGTAGAAATAAACTCGACATCAGTATTCATTTCTTCAGCTTTTTCAATAAAATCGTCAGCCAGATCCATGGAAGATTCTTCTTTTAAGGTTTCACCACAGTTAGGGCATTTTTCCTTAAGGCCGTCAGCTTCTGATTGATTCTTAACTGTAACTTCCTTTTGAGTGCCACAGCTTGGACAGGTCAACACTTTGCGCATGCTTGTCAAATCTTCAGATAAAAGCAAAATGTCAACAGCACCCATAATCAAATTGTTTCTGACTTCATTTTCACCATAAGAGCAAAGGCCTTTGTCTTTGGTCAGTTCCTTGATGAATCTTTGGACAAGTTTCTTTTCATGCATTACATCAAGATTTTCCAAGTCATCAGCAGATTTGGCAATTACTTCACGGATACCCTCATCACCAGTGTAGGAAGTATCAACAATAGTTATTACCTTTTCCTTAAGTTCATAATGCAAGTATTCCCCATCATAGAAATCCTTTTTGGTAAAACCCGGCCCACCGATAATGATTCCTTTCAAGTCATCTTTCAAAGGAAGGAATGCTTCATTCATATGGTCCCCAATACGTTTCAAGAACTGGTGAGCCAAATCTTCAATTACACGGTCGAACCTTCTTTGTGATTGTCCCCCAGCTTTGTGTTTTCCAGGAACGCCACTGGTCAAATGACCTAAAATGGTTTCTTTTTTACCTTTTAGTGTAGCGTAGGTTGCTTCGTTTCTGTCAATAACAGCAACACCATAAACATCACGCTCTTCAATCATATATTCCAGAGGCTCAACGAAAAATTCGTTGTTACATTTGTACCAATAGGTTGTAACCGGTTCAGGAGGTTCAATAATGTATTTTTCCATCTTTTCAGTACCTGGACCTCCTTTTGGAATCATTCCAACAAAAAGAACCAGCCCGTTTTCAGGAGGCTGTCTGTATAACTTGATACTTTCTAAAATTACAGCAATTGCAGATTGTACATTTTTTCTTGTTTGTTTACTCTTAATGTTAGCACTCTGACCCATTTCATCTCTCATGTGCTTACCAACATCACTTAATTGTTTAGTTGGTGGAATATAAACGGAAACAAGCTCTGTACCTCTACCTCTTTTATTTGATAACTCTTTTAAGGTTTTTTTAAATTCATATAATTCTTTTGATGATACGTCTGCCATGTTATCCCTATAAAAATTAAATTAATATAATAGTAATAAATATCTTTTTTTAAATATAAATAATTAATGAAAAAATCACTCTAATTTAGCATTTCCATATTTTTCAAATAATTTAAGATTGTCATCGTCGATGGTATTCATTTCAAGCAAATCCATTCCGGTAATGTCCATTATTTCCCTTGCAAGTAAAACGTAAGTGTCGGGATAGTCATTATATCCGAATATGTGCCAGATTACATCCCCCTTAAAGACAATCTCAAGATACCAGTCATAACCTTCCAAATCATCAGGATCATATGCATTTGACTTCAGATGATATTCATTCTGGCTCCACATGTAAACATGATACTTTTCAAGAAGATTTAAAATCAACTCTCGAACAGAGGAGGTAAGTTCCCCTTCAATATATCCATCAATCGTACCCCTTTCAAAATTAATAATCAGTCTTGGATTTGGCAGCTCATAAGGATAACAGCGATAATGACCGAATTCTATGCATTTTACATCAAGCTTAACTCCGTTTGAATAAACTCCATCCCTTTTGAGGTCATGATACAATGGAGTGGCCAGTGCCTTTTGATGGTTGAGATGCAGTACGTCAAAGCCTAAGAAGTCACACAAAAGCTTGCCGAATTCAATCCAATTCGGAGGAAAATTATTCTTAAACGAATATTCCTCATAGCCATCTGAGGAATAGATTATCACAATGCATGAGTAAATCCTCTCTATCTTTTCAAAATAGGAGAACTTTTCAGACTGATAATTTTCAAACAGCTTCAAATCATTGAAATGACCTAAAAAATCACCAGCATCACTATCTTTAAATCTTCTTATCTCGCTGGTCATATTGCGTCTCAAATCCACCAAAATATCTATCCATGAATCGTCGCATAGGCTGTTTTCATCCAAAAACTTGTCGCCGCTGCCCCTCTCTGAAATTTTATAGTATGCCATATTGGCCAGAAAATCAATTGTAAAACATTCATAATGGCGATTGAGGCGCTTGAAATTAAATCTCTGAGTAATCTCTATTTTTTCAATCATGCTAACTAATATTATCTATTACAACTTTAATATAATTATTTGAAAAACCAATTAAAAAAATATATAAACAATTAATATTTAATTAATAAAATAAGTGATATTATGATGAGACGATGTCCGCAATGCGGTTCCGCAGGTGACGATATATATGGATTTTGTATAAAATGTGGATATGAGTTTCCGAAAGTTGAGCATGACGAACACACATGTCCCCTATGTGGATTTACAAATCCTGATGAAGCGGATTACTGCGTCAAATGCGGCAGCCCTTTAATTTTTAAGAAATCTTTTGAAAACCAGGAAAATGTAATCAAACCTATTGTGGTTAAAAAAGAGTTTTCAACAGGACCTGAGATTGAATACAAAAAAACCAGCAGATTGCTGATATTCATTGGATATTTCTTTGCAGTGCTTGGAAGCATAATCGGACTTCTTATTGCAATTTATCTAATAACCCGAAAAGATCCTAGTGCAAAAAGACACGGATACATTCAGATTGCTATAATACTGTTCTACCTTGTGATAATTGCAGTGCTATACATGACAGGTTCAATCCCGCCGGAAGTTCTAACAGACTACAAAAGCTTACTTATAGGCAACTTTACCCCTTTCCATAGGTAAATACATTATAATGGCTCCTTCGCCACTTTCATAATATCCCGGAACCACACGATCCTTTATGAAATTGAACCTTTCATAAAACTCAACCGCACCAGCATTACTTTCTCTAACCTCAAGATAGATTGCATCAATCGGAAGCATTGAAAGAATGGAAATTGCACGTATGAGCAATTCTGTTCCAGCTCCCTGACGGCGATAGTTTTTATCAACAGCTATAGAAATTATATGGCCCTGATTTTCATATTTTACCCAGAACATCACATATCCGACAACATAATCGTCCTTTTCAGCTACCAAAAAACCAATTCCCATTTCATACAACTGCTGAAACATGTTTATTCCATATGATTGGTCGAATGACATGTTTTCAATTTCAAAAACCCTCTTTAAATCTTTTGGAACAAACTTTCTAACTTTCATACAAAAAAATATTATAGAAAAGCATATATTTAATAATTTTGATTAATTAAATTAATCTAAGGAGTAAATAAAATGTGGCAAGATTTCGCAGAGTATATCCTGAATGAGGTTGGAGATGAAGACGCCCGAATTGCAGAAGTTGCAGTTGGAAAATTCGACATGATTGCAGAGGTGCTGTCTTCAAGGGAAAACATCACATTAATCAAAACAGACATCAGCCCTGCCGATGAAAGCGTGATAAAAGACGACATTACAAATCCCGACTTTAGGATATATGAAGGCGTTGACATGATTTATTCAATAAGGCCCCCAAGTGAACTGCAGCCCCATCTGGTAAATCTGGCTCAAAAAATCAACTGCCAATTGATTATCAAACCATTGACAAACGAAGATTTGAATACGCCTGGAGTTAAAATGAAACTGAAAAATTTCAACAGGGCAAGCTTTTACATTTTAAGGTGATAACATGAGTGACATACTTACCCGATACGACACATCACTGGACGGACTCAGCTCAAGTGAAGCTGAAAGAAGACAGAAGGAATACGGATTGAATGAAATTGCTGAAAAACCGCCTACACCATTATATATACTATTTCTATCCCAATTCGTAGATATCCTGATTGGACTTTTAATCGTTGCTGCAGTTGCGGCATATGCGATTGGAGACGTTATCGATGCTGGAGTGATAATCCTTGCGGTTATGCTGAATGTGATTATGGGATTTATCCAGGAGTACAGATCACAAAAGGCCATTGAAAGCCTTAAAAGCTTCATTACAAAGCATGCCATCGTAAAAAGGGAAGGCCAAATTAGGGAAATTGATGCAAAAACATTGACTGTTGGAGATATCGTAGTTCTTGAAGAAGGTTCAAAGGTACCTGCAGATTTGGTTTTGATTGAAAGCAATTCCCTCAGCTGTGACGAATCACAACTTACAGGAGAGTCCAAAGCGGTAGCAAAAGAGATTGACGATAAACTTTACATGGACTCCAACATCCTTTCAGGAAACGGACTTGGCGTTGTTGAAAACATTGGAATGGCCACAGAAATCGGAAAAATTGCAGACATTGTCCAGGAGGATGATGAGGAAACCCCTCTTGCAAAGCGTGTTGGAAAACTTGGAAAGACCTTGTCTGCAATTGCAATAGTCGTATGTATAGCCATATTCATCATGGAGTTTTTAAAGGGAATACCTCTTGTTGAAACATTCATGACTGCAGTTTCACTGGCAGTTGCAGCAATTCCTGAAGGTCTTCCGGCCGTATTGACATTGACACTTGCCCTTGGAATGTCTGAAATGGCAAAGTCCAATGCAATCGTCAGAAAACTCTTATCAGTTGAGACTTTAGGATCATGTACTATCATCTGCAGTGACAAGACAGGTACATTGACTGAAAATAAAATGACTGTAGTCGAGAGTTTTTACACAAATGAAGATAAAACACATTTAATAGGAAAATTATGCAACAATGCAGTTCTTGACAATGACAAAATCATCGGAGATCAAACCGATGGAGCCATTCTAAAGCATTGCAAGGAATACGATGCATCACTTGAAAGGATTGATGAAATACCACTTGACAGCAATCGTAAAATGATGACTACTATACACATATTGGATGGTGAAAATAATATTGTTTTGTCCAAAGGTGCTCCAGAAATAATTTTAGACAAATGTAAATACATAGATAGAAATGGAAGTATTGAAATTATTGATGCTGAAACTAAGGAAATGATACTTGAAAAGATTGGTGAAATGAGCGGACATGCACTCAGGACAATCGGATTTGCATACAAGATAAATGACACCGAATCGCCTGAAGAAGATTTGACATTTACAGGACTGCTCGGTTTAATCGATCCACCTAAAAAGGATGTGAAAAAATCCGTAAACGAGTGCATAAATGCAGGAATCGGCATCATAATGATTACTGGAGACCACGAAAAGACAGCCTGTGCAATTGCAAAAGACATAGGCATTCTAACCGACGGAAAGGTAATGACCGGGAAAGAACTGGGCAGGTTAAGCGACGAGGAATACCTGAAAATCGCTCCGGAAATTCAAGTCTATGCCAGAGTAAAACCAACACAGAAAATGAAAATCGTGGAAACACTTAAAAAACTGGACAACATTGTTGCAATGACAGGGGACGGAGTAAATGATGCTCCAGCACTTAAAAAAGCATCAATTGGAGTTGCAATGGGTGACGGAACAGATGTTGCAAAAGAAGCATCAGACATGATTCTTCAAAACAATGACTTTACAACAATCGTGAAAGCCATTGAAGGGGGAAGGAAAATATATGACAACATCAAAAGATTCGTCAAATATCAGGTTTCCACAAATGTAGGGGCAATATTGACAATCGTTGGGACTTCCCTTCTGAATCTGCCGCTGCCATTCAATCCGGCACAATTGCTATGGCTCAACATCGTAATGGACGGACCACCAGCACAAATGCTCGGTATTGAAGGAGCTGAAAGGGACATTATGGAAAGGCCTCCTGAAAAGGGAGACATACTGACCAAAAATACAATGCTTCAGATATTGATTTTAGGCATAGTGATGGCAATCGGAACAATATGCGTATTCACATATGAAATATCCACCGGCGTTTCAACAACAAAGGCAATGACAGTTGCATTCACATTATTTGTAGTGTACCAATTGCTGAATGCATTCAATGGAAGGGCAAACTCAGAAAAATCAAGCAAATTCCTCTACTTAGGAATCATCATATCATTCCTGCTTCAGCTGTTGATTTTATACATTCCACAACTGCAGACAATATTCAGAACCACATCAATAGACATGATTGATTGGATAATAATTTTGATTGTATCATCAACAATACTGATAACTCAAAAGATAATGGACAAGGTGATGAAATGAAAATACTCCTGCTTGGAGGAACTAAGGACTCAACAAACATCATAGAATTTATTAAAAGCAGATATGATGCATACATCCTAACGACAACCACCACAGAATATGGTGCAAAACTGGCCATGCAAGGCGGAAGCGACGATACCATAGCTCGTCCGCTTCCAAAGGATGAAATCATCAATATAATAAATGAAAATGACTTTGACATTCTTATTGATGCAACCCACCCATTTGCAAAGCACATTACACAAACCAGCGCAAGCATAGCAAAAGAGTTAAAAATTCCATATCTTCGCTTTGAAAGACCCATCACCGACCTGAAAAATATCGATACATCACACATCCATTATGTAGAATCATTTGACGATGCGGGAAAATTGATAGCTGAGAGTTTCAATGAAGGAAATGTTCTGCATTTTGCAGGAGCCAACACCATGGAAGACATCCTGAAATATGTTCCCGCCGAAAGGTTCTATCCAAGAATTCTGAAGGTGGAAAGCTCACTTGAAAAATGTGAAAAACTAAACATCGACCCAGACCACATCATCCCAATGAAAGGAGCTGCAAGCCTTGAAGAAAACATAGAGCTTATTGAAAGATATGATGCATCAGCAATGATTACAAAGGAAAGCGGTGAAATAGGTGGGGTCGTTGAAAAGATACAGGCCGCAAATGAAAAGGACATTGCAGTAATAATGATTCAAAGACCAAAAATAGATGAATTAAATAAAAATGATATTGTATCTAATATGGATGAATTAGATATTAAATTAAAAAACTTTTTTTAAAAATAGATGTAAACGCCGAGACTGGGATTTGAACCCAGGCGAGGGAAACCTCACAGGATTTCAAGTCCTGCGCCTTACCAGACTAGACTATCTCGGCATATGAAAAGGAATATTTAGAAGGATTCTAAATATTTATCCTTTAAGTTCAATTTCGATACTAACATTATCAGGAACATTGACTTTCATAACTTGTCTCATTGCACGTTCATCAGCTCCAATACCGATTAAACGTTTGTGAATCCTGAGTTCCCATTTTTCCCAAGAAGCTTTACCTTCTCCATCTGGAGATTTTCTTGTAGGTACAACTAATTTTTTAGTTGGTAATGGAATAGGACCAGATAAGTCAACACCAGTTCTTTCAGCAATTTTTTTAAGTTGATCACATACGTATGCTAATTTTTCTGGGTCAGTTCCTGTAAGCTTAATTCTTGCTTGATTCATTTATTCTCCTCCAAAAAAACAAAAAGAAAAGAAAGTATGAAATACTTTCTAATTATTGTTTACAAACTTATTTTGCTGGGGTAATGTTAAGACATAAACCTGCTGCAACAGTTTGACCCATATCTCTGATAGCAAATCTACCCATTTGAGGGATTTCTTTTGCGTTTTCGAGACACATAGGTTTGGTAGGTTTGATTTTTACAATAGCTGCGTTACCGGTTTTTAAGAAGTCAGGGTTTTCTTCGTCAACAGCACCAGTAGCAGGGTTTAATTTTTTGGATAATTCTAAGAAAGTACATGCTACTTGGGAAGTGTGACAGTGGAATACAGGAGTGTATCCAACGGTAATTACACCAGGGTGTTGTAAAACAACAATTTGTGCATCGAATTCTTTAGCTACAGTAGGAGCGGAATCAGTGTGTCCTGCAACGTCTCCTCTTCTGATATCGTTTTTACCTACACCTCTTACGTTGAATCCGATGTTGTCACCAGGTTCAGCGGAGTCGAATACTTCGTGGTGCATTTCGATAGATTTAACTTCTCCGGAAGCTCCAGCAGGTTCAAAGATAACGTTTTCACCTTTTTTCATTACACCAGTTTCAACTCTTCCTACAGGTACGGTTCCTACACCAGTAATGGAGTAGACGTCTTGAATAGGAATTCTTAAAGGTAAGTTAGTAGGTTTTTCAGGTGGGGTTAATTTGTCTAATGCATCAATTAAGTTGTCACCTTTGTACCAAGGAGTGTTAGGAGATGCATCGTTAATGTTGTCCCCTTCGAATGCAGATAATGGGATGAAAGGTACATCTGCAGGGTTGAATCCTACGGTTTTAATTAAGTTTGATACTTCTTCTTTTAATTCGTTGTATTTGTCTTCGGAGTAATCAACTAAGTCGATTTTGTTGATAGCAACGATTAATTGGTTGATACCTAAAGTTTTGGATAAGAACACGTGTTCTTTAGTTTGAGGCATTACACCGTCGTCTGCTGCAACTACTAAAACACCAGCGTCTGCTTGGGAAGCACCAGTGATCATGTTTTTAACGAAGTCTCTGTGTCCAGGACAGTCTACTACAGTGTAGTCGTATTTTTTGGTGGAGAATTTTTGGTGAGCTAAATCGATAGTTACTCCTCTTTCTCTTTCTTCTCCTAATTTGTCCATAACAAATCTGAATTTGTTTTCTCCGTCATCTAATTGTTGTTCAGCGATTGCACCAGCTTTTAATAATAAGTGTCC
>NZ_CAJOJM010000046.1:0-10874 GCF_905234905.1 Methanobrevibacter sp. UBA188
GGAATAGTTATTATTTGCTTTGTTTAAATATATTTTTAGAAAAATCTTAAAGCCAAAAAGTATCCTATTTTTTCCTATTCAGAATGTTGAAGTAAAGTTTAATTGTCATTGTGAATATAAAAATATTAAGATTTAAATATTATGGTAAAATTAACACATATTTTTTAAATCATGTTAAATTATATGTGGATAAAGATTTTATGAGGGATTTGAAATGAAGTTAGGTATGGGAATGATGAGACTTCCGCTTTTGGATGAAAACGACTTTACAAGTATTGACTATGAGCAGTTAAATGAAATGGTGGATGCATATATGGATGCAGGTTTCAATCATTTTGACACAGCATATATCTATCATGACGGTGTAGGTGAAATTGCATTTAAAAAATCTGTTGTTGAAAGATATCCTAGAGAATCATTTAAAATAGCAACTAAATTACCTTTATTTGTAATTACAGAAGAATCTCAACTGGAGCCAATATTTGCAGAACAGCTTAAAAATTGTGGTGTTGACTACTTTGATTACTATATGCTGCACAATGTAAGCGGATTTACAGAAAACGCATGGAAAAATGTTGATTTATATTCATTTATCCAGAAGAAAAAGGAAGAAGGTTATATTAAGCATATTGGTTTGTCCACTCATGGGAATTCTGAATTTTTGGAAGAACTATTATTTGAACATCCTGAAATTGAATTTGTACTGCTTCAGATAAACTATCTTGACTGGGAAGATGAATCAATAGAATCCAGGAAATGTTTGGAAATTGCAAGAAAATATGGTAAACCTGTAATGATTATGGAACCTTATAAAGGGGGATTTTTAGCTGATGTGCCTGAAGAAGCTGAAAAAATAATGAAGGATTATAATCCTGATAGATCTGTAGTTTCATGGGCAATGAGGTTTGTAGCAAATCTTGATGATGTTTGTGTTGTTTTGACAGGTGCAAGTAACCTGGAACAACTTGAAAACAATATTCATGAGTTTAAAAATGCAGATCCATTGAATGATGATGAATTAAAGATTATTGAAGAAGTTTCCGAAATCATTAACAGCAACATTACAGTCGATTGTACAAAGTGCAGATACTGTGTTGATACTTGTCCTGAAGAAATTGACATCGCAAAGATCTTTGATTTATATAACAAACATAAACTTTTGGAAATTGAGGAATGGACTCAATTTGGAAATGCTTATTTAAATTATTCAAAGTTAGATGGTGTCGGAATAGCTTCGGATTGTACTGAATGTGAAACCTGTATTGAGGAATGTCCTCAACAGATTAATATTCCTGAAGTATTAAAAGATGTTGCCAAAACATTCGAAAACGAAATTTATGGATTTACTGATTAATCCATATTTTATTTTTTTTAAAATTCAACCAAATTTTTAATAATAATTAATAATATAATTATAAATAGTTATTTTGTAGAGGAATATTATGATACCTGGTATGAATAAAAAACAAATGAAACAAATGGAAAGACAAATGAAAAAAATGGGTATGAAAATGGAAGACCTTGAAGGTGTTCGTGAAGTAATTATCCGTTTTGATGAAAAAGAATTAATTATTGATAATCCTAGTGTAAGCTTAATGAATGTAATGGGTCAGGAAACTTATCAAATTGAAGGTCAGGCTCGTGAAGTTGAACTTGAATACGAAATTGAAATTCCTGATGAGGATATAGAAATGGTAGCAAACAGCGCTAATGTTTCTGAGGATGAAGCACGACAAGCCCTTGAAGAATGCAAAGGCGACTTGGCAGAAGCTATCATGAAATTAAATCAATAGATAGTATGACAGTTATTGCACATATTTCAGATTTGCATATTTCCAAATCAAGTTTTGATGAAGAAATACTTATAGAAGCCATAAATGAAATTAACAGTTTAAATCCGGATATGGTAATATTGACTGGAGACATTACCAATAAGGGTTATTATAAAGAGTTTAAACAGGCCACTAGATATTTGGAAATGTTTGAACCACCATTATTTGCTGTTCCAGGCAACCATGATGCTCGTAATTTAGGTTATCAGACTTTTGAAGAATTAATTGGTGAGAGAAGTTGGAAATTGACTGTAGGTGATGATTTTACTGTAATTGGTCTTGACAGTACTACTCCTGATGATAATAGGGGGTCTATCGGCAGACCTCAACATTTGTGGTTGGAACATCAATTGGATGAATGTGTAATTAATGAAAACTTTTCAATTGTTGTTTTGCACCATCATGTTATATCAATTCCTCAAACAGGACGTGAACGTAATGTATTATCTGATTCTGGCGATATTCTGAAGACATTAACAACTCATGAAGTTGATTTGGTTTTATCAGGACACAAGCACGTGCCAAATATTTGGGAGATAAACAAAACACTCATTGTCAATGCCGGTTCTGTATGTTCAGATAAACTTCGGGGGAAAAACTTAAATTCATATAATGTTTATAATATTTCAGAGGATTCCATAGAAATTTATCTTCACACAGTCGGTGGGGAAAGATTATTATTTGGAAAATATGCCAGAAACAAAATATAAAATGTATATAAAAATTAAATTTAAATATTGATTGATACAAATATATTATACTGAACAAATTATTTTATAATTGATTATTTTTTTAGGTGATATCATGAAAGTTGTTGTAGATGCTTCAAATGTAGCACATTATGTAAAAAATCAAAAAGGACAACCTAAAATTGCTAATATCCTTGCAGCTGTTAAAGCTTTGGAAGAAAGCGAGGATGAATTTGTAATTATTGCCGATGCATCACTTCGACATGATATTGATGATAAAGACAGGTTCTTAAAATTGTTGGAAAGTGACAATGTTGAAGAAGTTCCTGCAGGCAATGATGCAGATCATTTTATTTTAGAAATAGCTACAAATGAAAAAGCAAAAGTATTATCTAATGATAAATTCAGAGATTATGCTGCTGAATTTAGAAATATTGCATCTATGAGGATTCCATTTGTAATTGAAAAAGGTAGATTGACATTTGGAAAACCAAAAAAGCCTAAAAAAGATAAGAATATTTTGCAAAAAATTTGTGATGAAATTATAAAAGAATTGAACTTTAAAAAATGGGAAATTTATACTGGAAAAGAAGGTTTGGAAATTTCTCCATTAAATATTGCTAAACAGGCTATCATACGTATTGATAATGAGAATAATGCTGATTCAAAACTTGAAAACATATTTGCCAAAATCCCAATGTTTAATAAAATTGTGGAAATGGTTGATGATGTTGAAATTGCAGCACCATACGTGATTTTCGTATTGGTTCATCCTAAAAATTATAAAGTAGCTGTTAAAAATGCAGGCAATATTTCTGTTACTGTTGCAGACAGGTTAGGTCTTGAAAAAAAGCCTTTAATAGCTGTTCGTAATGATTTATTCACAAAACCAGGCACATTTGAATTAAATATAATGTTGGCTGATGAAGTAAGTGAAACAGCACCATACAATGTTTTAGTACGTGTAAGTGAACATGATGAAGTATTCATCAAAAGAAACTCAAGAAACATTGCAAGTACTATTGCAGGTAGGTTAGGATCTTGGAAATTCCCATTTGTTTCTGTCAAGCCAGACATGCTTTTAGAAAAACCTGGAGATTTTGAAATTGAACTGGAAAAAGGAGGAGGTTTAGATGACTAGTGCATTAACTAAGGCTTATATTAAATTCACTACTAAACTTAATCCTATCGCTGTTGGAACAAAATTTTTTCCAACAAATTCACTTGAAACTGAATATGTAGAGTTATTTAATTATACTCAAACTATTCTTTTTGAGCTTGAAAAAGCAGAAATTACCTCTGATACAATATTGCAGAATCTTATTCGTGATGTTGGGGCAGAAAATATTCCTGTTGAATATACTTTCCATGAACTAAAGCCTGCTGAAAATAGAATAGAAGAATATGCTTTAGTTAGTAATATTATCATGGGGAGTGACCGTTATTTTTATATTGAATTACCTCATCCTTCTAATCTAATTAATATTTTCGTTAAAATTATTGAAAACGAATCAGGAGAGATTGTCGAAAAAACAGCAACAGAACTTGTTGCTAAAATGCTTAGTAAAAATGATGCAATACGTGTTGCAATCGAGTTAATTGGTATTGGATTGTCCGAAGGAGTGCAAGTTATATCTGCAGTTGGAATGACTGGTGCAGCTTCAATAGAACGTGCAATTCATTATACTCAAAGTGTAGGTAGTTTTCCAGGAATTGCTTTCACTAAACTCGGTGGAGAATATGCTTTAGTATTTGATGCTCCTTTTTTACTAAAGGAATCTCGACCGGTGGATTTGGAAAATTATTTGTTCATTGATTTAATTGATTCAACTAAATTTATCAGTAAAAATGGAAGGAACCAACTTGTTGACCTTATGACTGGAATTAAAAATTTCATCGAATCTGAGTGTGACGGTGAACTTGAAGGTTATAGGGAAGGTGGAGATGATTTCATTGCAAGATTTCCATCTAAAGACTTGGCTATTAGGGCTGGACTTGATGCAGCATGGTTTGCACTTGACAATGGTGCAAAAATAAGGGCTGGTGTTGGAAGAAGCAGAAGGGAAGCGGGCGAAAGAGCCCAATTAGTGGATGATTTACCATCAACATCTCCATTATCATTGGTAGTTTTTGAACTGGCTAATGGTTTATATGCTTATAATATTCCATCTGAATTCTCAAGAACTTTCATAAACTTGGTTGAGAATGAAAAAACAAAATTAATTGGTGTATTTGCTTTCGTATTCATCTTTGTTTATGTGATGTCTATTTTAGGTCTTGGAATGTTTGGTTTTGTAGGTGTTATTTTAGCATTAATATATGCTTTTGTTGTTTAATTTGTATAAAAGAGTATTACTATGAGAAAACGTAAAAAAAAGAATAAGCGAGTGTTAAAATCTCGGTATAACAAGGCTTCTAATAATAAGCAAAAAAGAAGACTTTCATTTGGGGGCGGACAAACTCAAAGATTCCCTCCTTATAATGTACAGGATAATGGATTTTCACAATCCAGAAAACCAAGGAAAACCAGCAAAAATACAATGATTTTAATAATCATTGCATTAATCGCTTTTGTTGTTGGTGCGGGAATTGGAATTTCCATGGCTATTGGCGGTTCTGATAATAATACTGTTGTTGATGATGGTGTGACATTTGTGAATGTAACTGATGAAATGACTTCGAATTTAAATGGGTCTGGCAAGGTTTTTGTTGATGATGGTGTTTATAATATAGATTATAATAATGCAGAAGATGTAATTGAATATAATCTAACTAATAATTCTAAATCTTATTAATTTTAGGTGATTTTTATGGA
The DNA here is from genome assembly GCF_905234905.1 of Methanobrevibacter sp. UBA188. Taxonomy (NCBI): domain Archaea; kingdom Methanobacteriati; phylum Methanobacteriota; class Methanobacteria; order Methanobacteriales; family Methanobacteriaceae; genus Methanobrevibacter; species Methanobrevibacter sp. UBA188. Next base: position 5,337 of record NZ_CAJOJM010000046.1, read on the forward strand.
TTTTATAAAATATCTTGATGGAGGATTTTCAGTTATTGAAAATCTTGAAGTATCTGGTGCTCGTGAAGGTAAATATGGTGTAACCATTATTGTTTCTCGAAATAGTACAGCTTCTGCTGTTTTCACTTCTAATAAAGTTGTTGCAGCTCCAGTAAAATATACAAAAAATGTTGTTAAAAAAGGAATTGTATCAGCTGTTTTCGTTAACAGTGGAAATGCCAATTGTTTTACAGGCGAACAAGGATTGAAAGATTGTGAAACATTGGTGGAATTGTTATCCCGTGATTTAGAAATTCCGAAAGATGAAATTGCTATTTCTTCAACAGGTGTTATAGGTCGTGAAATGCCAATAGATATTATTTCTAAAGTGGCTTATGAATCAATTTCTAATTTGGGCAGTGAACCTGAAAATTCACTTGCAGCTGCCCGCGCAATCATGACAACCGATACATTTCCGAAAGAATGTGCATTGGAAGTTACATTAACAACTGGTGAAACTGTTAAAATTGCAGGAATTACTAAGGGAAGTGGTATGATTGCACCTAATATGGGTACAATGTTATCTTATATTGTAAGTGATGCTGTCATTCCAGCTAATGAGATAAATAATGCATTGAAAAAAGCTGCTGATATCAGTTTCAATATGATTGTTGTAGATGGTGATGAAAGTACTAATGACACCTGTCTGATGTTGGCTAATGGTGCATCTGGTGTTGAAGTTGTAAAAGATGGAAAAATTGATCCTAACTTCCAAGAGGCATTAAATTGTTTATGCATTGACTTAGCTAAAAAAATGGCTCGTGATGGTGAAGGAGCTACTAAATTCATTGAAGCCAATGTGTGTGGTGCTCGAAATCTTGAAGATGCAAGACTTGCTGCCAAATCTATTATATCCTCAAGTTTATTCAAATCCGCTGTATTTGGTGGTGACCCTAATTGGGGAAGAATTGTTTCCGCTATCGGATACTCTGGTTGTGATTTAAATCCGGATATTGTAACCATTTCAGTTGCAGATGATGAGGATGATGTTGACCTTGTTAGAAAAGGTGAAATTTTAGCATTTGAAGATACACCTTATCTTGAAAGGGCTGAAAAAATAATGCAGTCAAAAAATGTCATTGTCAATATTGACATGGATTTAGGTGATGGATGTGCGACTGCATGGGGTTGTGATTTAACTTATGACTATGTCAAAATTAATGCAGAATACACCACTTAAAGAAAAGCTTTAAATATCTTGAAAACAAATATTTTTTTGTTATAGATTTAATTCTAATTTTGTAATGATAAATTTTAAGGAGGGGAAAATATGGCAAAAGTTAAAGGAACTAACAGAAGGACCAGACCAAAAAGAAGTTATACTAAACCTGGTAGTAAAAGAGGAAGGGGAGTAAAACAAACCTGGAAAAAATAATCCTCTTATAACTTTTTTTTACTTATTTTAACTATTTTTTAATTGTTGTGCATATTTTATCACATTGAAAAAAATTAAATACTATTTTTTAAAGATAATTATTTAGGTGATAAAATGATGATGCCTGAAAATGGTCACAGGGCTCATGGATTTTCAAGTGCAAATTTTTTGGACTCTGATGAGATTATAAAAGAATTAAAGCTCAACGGTGATGAAACGTTTATGGATGCAGGTTGCGGCGATGGCCACAATGCAATTAAAATTCTGGAAGACTACAATCACAAAGGAACTGTTTATGCAGTTGATATCTATGATGCTTCCATTGAAGATATGGAAACCTATAAAAATGATAACAATGTTGAAAACTTAATTAATATTGAAGCTGATATTACCGAAGGCATTCCTGGTGTTGAAGACGGTTCAATTGATGTTGTTTTGCTTGTTAATGTTTTCCATGGATTTAAAGCCTCAAGAAAATTGGATGAAGCTGTTTTAGAACTTTCAAGAATTATTAAAGATGACGGTAAAATTGCCATAATGGATTATAAGGCATGGGATGTTCCTAATGGACCTCCAACAAAAATGAGATCATCTCCTGAGGATTTGGAAAAATTATTCAATAAGCACAACCTTAAAAAAGTTTATCTAAACGAAGAAATTGGTGAGGATATTCCGCAAGGCAAATCCCACTATTTAATCATGTTTAAAAAGAATTAATTTATTTTTTTAGGAATTATTTTTTTCCTAAACTTTTTTTTCAAGAAAATCATTATATACTATTTTTTAAAAATTATTATTTATCTTAAACATGCAAGAATACCATAACTTCTTTAAGTCATGGATGAATTGCAAAAAGGTAGGCATTACTTTTCAAATGCTTGCTGATGAAATTTAAATAACAAGATAACAAAAAATAATAAATGACAATGACTCAATTAAATTAAACTTTTTCAACGATAACCAAGTTTAAAAAGCAATATTAATTGGATTTGTCTGAACCTTTGGGACGAGGGGGATAGCACGGTAATCCTATGCTCATTAGTGTATACAGCCCGTGAAGTAAGAATCCTCAACTTCTATAAAGTTGAGGTAGTTCAAGAAATGTGAGGTATATTCATGGAACATAAACATCATGGCAAATCAAGTGCAAAATTTCTTGATGCTGAAGACATTTTAAATGAAATGCATTTTAATGGTGATGAAACTTTTATGGATGCCGGTTGCGGAGATGGCTATATTTCAATCAAAGCCGCTAAGAAGTATCTTCCTCAGGGTATAGTTTATGCTGTGGATTCATATGATGTTGCCATCAATGAGTTGGAAGAGTACAAGGATGAAAATGATGTTCAAAATTTAATTAATGTTCATGCGGATATTACCGAGGGAATTCCAAGCATCAGTGATGATTCAGTGGATGCAGTATTGATGCTTAATGTATTTCATGGATTTAGACTATCAGAAGATAAGGACAATGTCATTAATGAACTTGGTAGAGTCATTAAAAATCATGGTAAAATTGCAGTCATGGAATTCAAACCTTTAAAAATGTCATGGGGACCTCCAGTTGATGTTAGGATTTCTTCAGATGATTTGGAGGAAATATTTTCCCAGTATGGTTTTAAAAAGGTTTATCTGAATGAAGATATTGGCAGTGATATTCCCGAAGGTAAATCTCACTATTTGATAATATTTGAAAAGGAGTAGGATGATATGATTTTTGCAGCAATATTGGCAGGTGGAATAGGATCAAGGATGGGAGGCACTGACACTCCAAAGCAATTTTTGGCATTGGGCAACAAACCGGTCATTATTCACACTATTGAAAAATTTGTTATAAATGATGATGTTGATGAAATAATTGTTCTAACACCAAAAAATTTTATAAATCACACCAATCATCTAATTGAGAAGTATATTCCAAATAATGATAATATTGTAGTTATTGAAGGTGGAGAGACCAGAAATGGAACAATATTGAACAGCATCAGTTATATTGAAGAAAGTTATGGCATCGATGAAGAGTCCATTATTATTACTCATGATTCTGTCCGTCCTTTTTTAACTCATAGGATTATTGAAGATAACATTGAAGCTGCAAAGAAATATGGGGCCTGTGATACTGTAATTCCGGCTACAGATACTATTGTTGAAAGTGTTAATGCGAAGACTATAGAAAGTATCCCTGTGAGGGATTATTATTACCAAGGCCAAACTCCACAGAGCTTCAATATAAAGAAACTTTTCAATCTAATCACTAGTTTAACTGAAGAGGAAAGTAATATACTGACAGATGCATGTAAAATATTCATACTTAAAGATGAAGATGTACATCTAGTTGATGGTGAAGTGACAAATATTAAAATTACTTACCCTTATGATTTAAAATTAGCTAATACAATACTTGAGGATATTCATGATTAATATTGTTTACAGATTAAAATCTCCAAAATTCTTTGAAGAATCCATTGATGAGGTTGAGCTCGACGGAGTAATCGTAAGGCCGACTCACCTTTCGATTTGTCAGGCTGACCAAAGATATTATCAGGGTTCAAGGCCGGCAAATATTCTGGATGAGAAACTGCCGATGGCTTTAATTCATGAAGCGATTGGTGAAGTTGTCTTTGACAGCGAAGGAAATTTCAAATCCGGTGATATGGTTGTAATGATTCCAAACACTCCGTTTGGTGAGGATGTGTATTCTCCAAACTATTCATATAGCTCTAAATTTAGAGGCAGTGGATTCGATGGTTTTACATCTGATTTGGTTAATTTGCCAGAAGATAGGGTTGTTAAAATTCCTGATGATTTTAATTTAAATGTATCTGCATTCATTGAATTGATTTCAGTAGCTTATCAGGGAATAAGCAAGTTTAAACAAATGGCCATAACTCCAAAGGATAATCTGGGTGTTTGGGGAGATGGAAATTTAGGTTTCATTACAGCATTGCTTTTAAAAGAGTTGTTTCCCAAATCTAAAGTATTGGTATTTGGAAAACATCAGGAAAACTTGAATTTATTCTCATTTGCTGATGAAATCTACAGAATTCATGATGTTGACGATGATGTTGTAGTTGACCATGCATTTGAATGTGTCGGTTCAAGTGCATCGCAATCAGCCATTGATCAGATAATTGATATAATAAATCCTCAGGGAACAATAAACCTGTTTGGTGTAAGTGAATATCCTGTACCGATAAATACTCGTATGGTTTTAGAAAAAGGTTTGACAATTCAGGGAAACAGCCGTTCTGACAGAGTGGATTTTGTCGGAGTTGTTGAAACTCTCAAACAAAACCCACAGTTATTCGAACACTTAGAAAAATTGATTACCAATATCTGTGAAATAAATTCCTTGGGTGATTTAAAGGATGCATTTGATAAGGATTATATTTCTAAATTTGGTAAAACTATCTTAAAATGGAATATTTAAGTTATAATATTCTATTCATAATTCTAAAGTATTCTCTTCTATAAAAATTTCTCATTTTTGGATTACACTTTACTGGAAGCATTTCAAGAGCCATTATATCATCAGGGGTAAGGGGTTCTCCGTTTTCTATTTTTCTTGTAATCATTTTGAAAATTATTTCACATGGGTCTTCTTCAATGCAAGCCAATTTGATAGTAAATTCAGCTTCAGAAACTATTTTACATTCTTTTACGCATACATATATGTTGTTTGGACATATGATGTAAATGTGGATATGTTTTCGATGTTTTTCGTATAAAGCTTCTGCAAATTCAACATATTTTACAAGTTCGTTTTCATCAAAATCAGTCATTTGAAATTCCAAATCAATAAACTCCCCATCTTCAGTTGTGAAAATATCTCCTCCTGGATAAATGTCTTCGTCAACTTCTCTTATTTTTTTAGGTGTAAGGCATTTTATTGGTCTTTGGTCATTAAATGTTTTTCGTATAACATTTGTTCTTAAATCAATATTTTCTTTATTCATAGTTTAGCCTGTATAATTTGTTTTGCATGTTGTATATTTAATTTAATGATTTATAAATGAGTATGTTCATTTTTAAAGCAATTTAACATGTCAAAATCAATATTTGGGTCATTATAAAAAGTTTAGGTGGGGGTATTAATTTATAATTTTGTTTTATACGAATTGTTC
>NZ_CAJOJM010000047.1:0-10728 GCF_905234905.1 Methanobrevibacter sp. UBA188
AACAGTTTTCGTCTCTCCAAAAGCATAACATCTCTTAAAAGTACAATCAATAATTTGGGAGTTATATTTCGCCTGTGCTGAAATTGCGCCTGCAAGACCCCCTCTAGTGCAGTTTATAAATTTACAATTGGAAATTATAAAAGGACACTGCCCATCAGCAATTATAGCTCCTCCGTCTCCACGTAAAAAATTAATATTTTTTATTTCAATTTTTCGAATGGAACTCACATACTTTAAATTAAAAGCATTATTATATCCAAGAGTAATGGTATGTCCCTTACCATCAATTACAATGCTTTTAGTTATTTCAATAGGTTTTACAGCCCCTAAAAACCCATAATCCTTATCCAAAGTTATTGTTGAACCATCTTTAGCAGCAAGAATCATATTATTCAATTCATCACGGGTTCCTACTTTTGAAGCGGACAACTTATCATTTACATTGCTACTGGAAAGCAAGTTCCCCAAGACAGCATCCTGTCCATCAGAAACATTTTCTCCAACAGCCACACCAAGTGTAGTATTTTTATCACCAACATCATTACTGGAAAGCAAGTTCCCAGAGACAACACCTTGTCCCTCAGAAACATTTTTTCCAGCAAACATATCATTATCATATTCATTAATCTCTTCGCCACCCACATCAATAACATTAATGTTATCAAAATTAGAATTTTCTATTGATGTTTGATTTTCACTTGCCGATACACAAGCTAACGACAAGAAACAAAGAATTAATGAAATTAAGACCATCCTCTTAAAATTCATATTTAACACGTCGAAAATATATTATATTAATATATATAATTTTTAGATTAAATTATTTATTAAGTTATATACTTAATGTATAGCATTATATTACTTCACACCACCCACATAGGACATCATATATGTTTTCGTCAAAAAAGTCTTAAAAAACATTCATAAATTATCTATTAAAAGAAAAATAAGAGTATTACAAGACTAAAAATAAAAAAAAAGAATACCTATCAAAATTACAGACAAAACCCTAAAAAAGAAAAAGAAAAATAGAGAAGTTGATCTCTATTTTTTAACTGTAATTTTTTTGTTTACTACATCTTTACCATAAGTAACTTTGTAGATGTATTTTTTGCCAACTTTAAGTTTTTTGAGAACATTATTTTTGATTTTGAATGTTGCTATAGCTTTTTTGTTGGTTTTTGCTTTATATTTTTTACCGTTGAATTTCAAAGTTATTTTTTTACCTTTTTGCACTTTTTTAGCAACTGTTTTTAGTTTTACTTTGATTTTCAGGTATTTTGCTGATTTTTTAACTTTGAGGTTTTTAGCAACGATGATACTATTGACTTTAATCTTTTTAGATAATTTTATATCTTTATAGGACATTGTAATAGTATATTTGGTTTTTTTAGGTTTTACCTTAGGTAATTTGAGAGTTGCATAACCTTTGGAGTTAGTTAAACGTTTGTATGTCTTTTTGTTGAATTTGAAAGTCACATACTGTTTAACAACAGCTTTTCCGTCGATTGTTACGCGTACTTTGTATTTGTATGCATTTGTATATGCTATTTTAATATTTTTAGCTGTGAGTTTAGGTTTTGGAATCTTTGCAGTAGTGTTATTCATTAAGTAATTGTACTTATCATCACCTGAGTAGGTGACATTTACGCTATAATTTCCATATGCTAAACTTGGCACATTAACAATTGCAGTACCATTTTCAACAGAGGCAAAGTAATCTATACCATTAATGCTTATTACAACATAGCCTTTTGCGTCGTTAGGTAAGGTTATATTGAATTTCGGTGATTTAGAACCAACAGCAAGAGTGACCTTAATAGATGTACTGTTAGCAGGAACATCCACTTTAGAAACACTCACAATAGAAGTCTTAGTGATTGATGCATATTTAGCATCACCGGAATATTTAACTTCAACAGTATGATTACCTGCAGTCAATTCAGGTATAGTCACTTTTGCACTACCATTGGTTACAGGAGCACTGGAAACCTCTTTACCGCCAACTAAAACAAATACAGTACCAGCAGCATCACCAGGTAAAGCCACATCAACGACGGAACTTTCACCAGGAACAATATCTGGAAGTGTAATATTAATGTCAGGTTTTGCAGGAGTGCTGATTGTGAAGTCAGATGAAGTTACATTTGTATTAAATCTGGAATCTCCCATATAAGTAGCAATTACAGTATAATTTCCATCTTCCAATACATCTTCAAAGACTGCTTTACCTTCAATTACATCAACATATAAAGAATACTCTTCAGCACCAGTTACTTCAAATTTAACGATACCTGTAGCTTTAGAATCAACTTCAACAGTGAATGTAACAATGTTCTCATTACCGATAACATCCACATCCAATGAAATAGTAGTGTTTTCCTTAGCAACATCCACAACAGTAAACGGAATGCTTGTAACATTATTCACATAATTCACATTAACATAACCAACATCAGCAGAGTAATTTCCAGCATTTAATGCAATTGTAGTCACTCCGATGCCGTTTAAAACATGAATACGGAGTTTTTTACCTGAAATATTAACAGTATACGCTCCATCAACATCAGCAACAACAACAATTGTTGAATTTTCAAGGTATACTCCATCATCACCGAATACGAGAATATTATTTACAGCCTTATTGACAGTAATTGTTAAACTGTCTCTTGCAGGAGCATAATTCGAATCACCAGAATAATTGGCATAAACCACATAAGATCCGACATCCAGACCAGATAAAACAAATGATTCACCGACATTTAAAACCTTAATCACTTTTCCATCAGCAAAGAAATAAGTAATGTTACCAGTAGCGTCAGCAGGAAGACTTTGAGTAACATTTATTGAATTTCCATAAGTTATGTTACTTTCATTAGCAACAATATTGAAATTAGTTCCAGACCGAGTAACTTCAAAAGCGCTTTTATTAACATTGGCATTATAATTATCACTGCCATTAAATATTACAGAGGCAGTATAATTTCCAACATTTAAAATACCCACATTAAAAGCACCAACACCATTCAAAACAGTCACAAGAATAGTATTATTACCAATAACAACACCATACTCACCATCAACACTGGCAAACACATTACCATCAACATCAGCAGAATAAACCTTATCTAAAACCACAACGCTTAAATTAACATCAGCCTTATATACGACAAATGAACTGCCAGTCATATTAATGTCATAGTTATCATCAGTATAATTGACATGAGCAGTGTAATTTCCTGCATCAAGATTAATCATGACATTTCCATAACCATTCCTTACGCCAACAAGCAATTGCTGATTGCCTACATTAACAGAGAACATGCCATCAATATCAGAAATTACATTAATAACACTTAACTCACCATACACATTATCTTCAACAACTACAGTAATGTTAATGCTTCTTTTTAAAACTCTGAATGATTTTGAATCGGCACTTTTACTAATATTAAATGTTTCCAGATTTGTAACGGTTACAGTATAATTTCCAACATTCAAATTAGGAATCAGAAGTGCATCAGAAGTTACATTATTCTCATAGACAACTTCACCATCTATATTTTGGATTCTGACATTTACAACAGTTTTATTTTCAACATCAAACTCAATTAAAACTGCATCTTCATAATAAATATCAGAGACATTATTCAGTTTAACAGTAGAATTGAATTTATACACGCAGAACTCTTCAGATGATGAATTTCCAATTACATTTTCAGTGCCATAATTAGTAACAATAACTGTATAATTGCCCGGAATCAAATCACTGACAATGACTGGAGAACTAGTTATGTTCTCATCATAAACAATAGCTCCAACATCATTTTTAATTATAATATTTACGGTTGTAGCATTAACAACATAAAAGTAGACTTCCAAATCATCGCCATATACAATTGAATCCACAAGAATTTCAACATAGGAAGGAGCCTTTATAATTTCAAAACTACCGTTAACCTTATTTCCACTGATATTGGAATTGCCCAGATTTGTAAACTCAAAAGTATAGTTTCCAACTGTTAAATTTCTATAAATAAAGAAATAATAACCCAAATAAGCTTCTTCAGTCAAATTAGACATATCCTCTGGAAGTTCACTAATTTCATCGAAATTTTTATCAAAAATGACATTTCCTTCGCAATCATAAATGCAGATGTTTAATAATGTTTCATTTTCCACATCATAATCCAATCTGAAAGGCATTCCATAATATGTTACATTTGAATAATCGAATTCAATTAATGAACCGACTTTCAATACGTAAAATGTTTTAGTGTCGTTGCTAGGGTTGAAATTATTGGAACCTGAATTATAAACTTCTACAGTGTATTTGCCTGCAGCCAAATTTGAAAGATCAAAATAGCTTTCATCAGTATCATTCCTATAAATAATATTACTGTTTTCATCCTTTACGATAACAGTAACATTTGTAGCGTTGATTACATCAAAGTAAATTTCAATGTCCTCTCCGTAATACACATCACCAATGTCCTCTATTTCAACAGATGAATTTGCAGGTAGGACAAAGAATGTTTTTGAATCCTGACTGGTGAAAACATTCTCAGTTCCCATATTAACCACAGTAATTTGATAGGAACCCGCATCCAAATCAAGACTAATAGTCGAGTTTGTAATAGTGAAATTATCTACTTCACCACTTTCCAAATCAACAACAGTCACAGTAACATTGGTTAAATTATCAACATCATAACTGATTGCAACATTACCATAAACATATTCTGTTTTATTATCTAAAATTATGGATGAATTAACTTTTAAAACATTGAATGAAGCATAATCACCACTAGGATTATAATTCCTGTCTATGATATTGGTTAATGTTACTGCATATGAACCTACAGGCAAATTATTTATGGTAAATAAATTTCCTTCAACGACGTCGTTGATAATAAACTCCTTGGTATCAATATTATAAATTGAAGCAACAACACTGGTTCTGTTTTCAACAGTGAAATTAATAATTATATCTTTTCCGTAATAAGTGTCGAGTATCTTTTCGAGAGTTAATGAAGAACCTGCTCTATTAACTCTGAAATCTGAAGCAACACTGCTTGAGCGATAAAATTCATTTTCTAAAGTACTGATTACTACATTATAAAATCCTGTTCCTAAATTAGGAATAGAAACGTTAGTGCCATTTACAGTTTCATTGAATACCACTTCAGAGTTAAGGGTAACTGTGACCAGAACTGCAGTACTGTTTTCAAACTCAAATCCGATGTTTGAATCTTCACCATAGGTTACATCTCCGATACGTGTAATTACAACGGATGAATTATATTTTAACACATTAACTATTAGTGAGTCAACAGTACAGTTTTCAAATGATTTTTCGTTTATGTCTGGAATAACAAGCCATGATCCATTTGTCAATACCCATAAATACTCATATGCATCAATATAAAAATCAGCAAGATATAATTCATCGTTGATTTTGAAATTGAACTCATCAACCAAAATAATGTTGTTATTGTCATCATATATTGTAGCATTTAATAAAATCACATCGCCAACCATACGATTTAAATTAACCTCATCCAAACGGGCAAAAGTCTTTGAAATAATAGTGCCATTGTTGAAAATGTAATCGGATTCGGAAAGGCTATTGTTATTCAAGTAAACGGTTGAACCCTCTAAAATACTGATAGATCCATTATTTTTATTATTGAATTTGCAATTGCTTATATTAACATTTTCACACTCACCTAATGCAATAATACCGTAATCAGGACTATGGATTCTATTAAATAACGAATTGGCAATAGTTAATTTGTTTATGTCATATCCCATTATTGAATTTCCAGAATTATCTATAAATTCACAACCCTCAACAACATGATTTGAACCTTCCAGATATAGCGAATACATTTTGGCACGAGTGAAATTTGAATTCCTTACAGTTAAATTAGAACCAAAATAATTTAATGCAGAGTAAGTGTTATTGACTGTGATATTGCTTATCAGTCCATTGTCTCCAAACCATTCGATGGCACCTATTGCATCACATAAATTAATATTCATTAATGTGACATTGTCTGCGGATACCTCGAATATGCCAGATTGGCCCATTCCGTTAACATCAAATCCGTTTCCGTTAATTGTCACTGCCTTATCTATTGGAATGCCAGCAATATAATCAGCATCATAATAATAAAACTTATAGTCCTTTGTGAGATTAACAACACCACCGGATTTGGTCTTGTTAATCAAATCATACAATGCATAGAAGGAATCATCATCATAAATTACTTCAAATTCATGCTTTAATGTAACATTTTCATATTTGGCATAAATTTCATCATAATAAGGACCAATGGCTTCAAATGAAACATAAATTATTCCATCATGGAGACTGTCTGAAGTGACATTGATGTTTCCACCATCAGCAATAAAACTGAATGCAAATAGGTTGAGTCCATTATATGTTGAATTTGATGTTGAATTGAAGTCGTATAAGTTAGTCAGATTCAAAGTAAGTGTTGCATTTTTACCAGCTGCAATAACTGTTGAATTAGAATTGAAAGTTGCAAATAACGTATTATCCAAAATAACATTGCTGCTGACATTGGCTTTTTTATTGAAATTGTCTGCGGTATTTCCCCACCAGTTGTAATTTGCATTTAATGAATCTAAAGCATAGATAACCACATCAAAGTTATTCAATAAAATTGAGTTCCTGATTGTAATATTTTTGCCTCCAGCATATATTGCGCTGCCGTTAATGCCATTACCGTTGATTAGAGAGACATTTTCCAAAACAACATCGTCGGCCAAAATATTAAAGATACGAGAGTTGTTTTTACCGTCAATGATGAAGCCATTTCCGTTGATAGTTATGGATTTATTGATTTTTATTCCATTCGGATTATCAATTTCCAGATAGAACTCATAATTATTAGTTAAGTTAAGGACATTTCCTTTCATATGGTCTATTTCATATTGCAAGGCATAAAATGAATCGCTAGGGTGGTCAACTACATTATATTTAATTCCATATGTTTCATAGGAATATTTTGGTAGATTTGCTAAAACAACAACATTGGCCTCACCATAATCGTCAGGAACATATGTAACCTTAACAGGAACATTGCCTAAAATAAAAGAATCAGTGCTGAAGTTGCCATTATCTGATATTAAGCTTAAATTAAGCTTAAAGTCACCAGAATAATCTGAAACTGTTCCTTTTCTTGCATCATATGATTTCAACGTGAAAGTAATGTTATTTTTAGAATTGATATAAGTTTCGTTTTTACCATATTCGATGTCTAAGAATAACCAGCCATTCAATGTTACCCTTGGACCAACAGAAGGTCCCTTATCCAAATTATCAACAGTATGTCCAAACCAGTTATTATAAGCTTTTAGACGACCGTCAACAGCCGTATTCTGAGATGAATCAAATACTTTACTGTCAGTATTCTCAACAAAAATGGAGTCATGAACATTAAGATAACCATGGCCTGATGAATATACTGTGGATTTTCCATTATGATTTCTCATGAAAATGGAGTCGTGTAAATCCACATCCTTACGTTCAAGGTTCATTGTACAAACTGCACTTCCCTGACCATTTGCAGTATTGTCATAAAATTCTGCGCTGATACTCTTATCACGTTCAACTGTTGATATGGAGTGAGTTATGTAAATTGCACCACCATCCTTGGAAGCCCTGTTATTTTGATAGATTCCTGTAAAGTTACCGGATGGATTAAAAGCATAAACTGCACCACCAAAAGCAGCAGCATTTGAATCAAAAACACCATCCATGGATAATATTGGAAGGGCAAGAGCCGCAGCTGCACAAATTGCACCCCCAGTGTTTCCTGCGGAATTTTTTGTGAAATTACCTTTAATATGATATCTATTCACATCAATTAGATATATTGCACCTCCGTCTGATGCTCTATTATTTGTAAAAGTACCTGTTATGTTGGAAAATATTTTGCTTTCATAATATCCCCTATAATGAATTGCACCGCCTTTTTCACTGGCAGTATTGTTTTTAAAGATAGATGACTCTATATTTATAGGATTATAGGATTTAAGATAAATTGCACCACCATTTTTCGCAGAATTGTTTTCGAATCTACAGGAATCAATAGACAAAGAAGTTTGAGATGATGTTTGAATCGCACCACCATTATCGGCATTACCATTAGCAAATGTGATATTATTCAAAACAACCTTATGTCCATCTATATTAAAGATTCTTGCCCATCCATCACCATCGATAACATGGTTATTACCGTTGATTGTCAAATCTTTATTAATGTAAATACCCTCCATCAACATATAATCGGACATCACAGAAAAAGTATAATCCCTAGTGAGATTTATAACATCACCAGAATTGCTAATCAGATGCTTAAGGTCTGTGAAAGAACCTTCATAGTACTGATTAAGAGAGATTACATGGCTGAATAGTTCATAATCGATTTCGACAGGCATTTCACCATCGAAACTTGAAGTATACACCACATTTCCCTCATTATTGGTCAGCATAATTGAATCGGAGCTGAGTGTCCCTCCTTCTTCCAACAGGCTAACGCCAAATTTCATGTTTCTGAATCGTGATAACGGAACCCCTTGTCTTGAGTTCAAATCATATGAGTAAAACTTAAGAGTGATATTTGAACTGTCTCCTACCGGAATATCATAGAGAGAAGGTGTGATATTCAGATAAAGCAAACTCTTAACAGGGAACACCCGGAGCAGGCCATAATTCTTTAATATATCATTATTTGTACCGCCAAACCAATTGTTCTCAATGTTAGCTGAAATATTCCACCTTAGTGATTCACCCTCTGGCTTAGAAATATAATTTGATGTTGAATTGGTTAACAATATGGAATTTGTGAGATTTAATCTGCTGCTAGCTTGAAGATAAATGAAACATCCCTCCATACCAGAATTGGAATTAATGAAAATGCAATCTCTAATTACAGTATTAATACCCATTACAATCAAAGAGCCCCCATTTTCATCAGCCGTATTGTTAATGAAAGTGGAATTGGTTATTGTAAGCACTTTTCCAACCAGATTAATCGCACCCCCCTCAAATTTTGCTGAACAATTAATGAACCTGCAGTTATTGACTGACATATTATTTATATAACCCCAAATGGCTGAACCCCATTTTGATTTACTATTAACAATGTTCAAATTATTTATGTCCACATTAGGACGATTACTCATAAAAAAGACTCCACCACCATTTTTTGAATCCAAAGTAAAACCGTTACCATTAATCACTAGGTCTTTTGAAATAGTTACGGCCATGTCACCGTCGATAGATTTGTCACGAGTATAATTATGAGCCAGATTTAAAACTCTATTTTGACAATTGTTAACAACAACCTGAAGAGCGGTGAATGAATAGGGATTTGTCTTGAACTTTAAAGTGATTTTTGCACCATAACAATCCACAGTAAGAGAAGATGTATTTTTAAAAGGATCTGTCAGGAATTTAAAAGAGGATTTGCCGTTTGCCAAATAAAGCTTATCAGAAACCACCTTTACATTTACTCCACTTACACCATAACTAATCGCCGGATTACTAAATGGAGGTAATTTACTGTCAGATGTAGGAGAATCACGCATATATTTCATGCTTAAATCAATGGTGGATTCCTGCCCATCGTGGTAATTTTTATCCATAGATGTGGCAACCAGATACAAATTTTCCCTATTATTAAGGTTAACTGCTTTACCTTTGAGCTTGGCCAAATCGTAATACCTGTTATCCATAGTATTTCCAAACCAATTGTTTGCAATATTTATCTCTTTGGTAGACCAGACATCATAATTGCTGTTTTTTAAAAAAGTAGAAAATTTAACTGAACATCCTTTATTGTCACAATACACTGCATTAGGCTGTTCGACAAATGCACAATCCACTATGGTTGAAGATTTAGAATCAAGATATATTCCTCCACCATATTTCTTAACCTGATTTTTGGTGAACAGACATCCTTTAAAATTAAGGGATTTGCAATTGGATGAAGCATACACTGCACCACCCTCCTTTGAAGCACCATTACCTGTAAAATTACAATATGAAATATGTCCAACAATAATTCCCTCATCAAAATATATTGCTCCACCATATTTACAGTAATGTTTATTGCTATTATATCCGTTATTGTTGAATGTACACCTGGTTATTTGAATACCCGTGTCGCCAATCTTGGAATCTGAACTTATAAATATTGCACCACCTTTTTGCTTTACGCTATCATCCACATAGTTAGAATTAAAAACACAGTCCTCAATTCTAACATCATTAGCATACATTGATATTGCGCCTCCAAAACGTCCAGCAGAATTTTCATTGAATGTGCATCCCTTAACTAAAGCACCAGATCCACCCTTAAGATAAATGGCACCACCATGCTCATAAGACTGCATACATTCAGCTCTTCCTGCATGATTTTTAACAAAAACACAATCAAGTATTTGACATTTACCATATGCCCTTATTGCACCACCACTTCCAGCCGAACAATCTTCAAATCTACAAGATTTAACAGTGACCAAATCAGAAATTAAAATTGCACCACCATCACTAGATGCAGTAGATGTCATAGTGGCAGAGGTTTCCCATCTAACAGTTTTCGTCTCTCCAAAAGCATAACATCTCTTAAAAGTACAATCAATAATTTGGGAGTTATATTTCGCCTGTGCTGAAATTGCGCCTGCAAGACC
>NZ_CAJOJM010000048.1:0-10350 GCF_905234905.1 Methanobrevibacter sp. UBA188
TTTTCACCATAAACAACATCAGAAGAATAAACTAAAACATCATTAACAGCCTTATCCACAATTATTGTAATACTATCACTGGCAGGAGCATAATTAGCATCTCCACTGTAATTAGCATAGATTACATAAGATCCAGCATTCAAACCAGACAATACAAATGACTCATTAACGCCCACAACTTTAATTATTGTTCCATTTGCTAATGTATAGGTTACACTTCCAGTTGCATCACTCGGAAGGCTTTGAGTAATGTTAATCACATCACCATAAACAATTTCAGAAGCATTAACAATAATGTTAACGTTGGTTCCAGTTTGTGTCACTTCGAAAGCAGTTTCATTATCTGCAGAGTTGTAATTATCAGTACCATTAAAGCTTACAGATGCAGTATAGTTACCTACATTCAATATTCCAACATCAAAGCTACCAACACCATCCTTAACAGTGACTGGCGCTTCAAAATTACCAATAACTACTTTGTACTCACCATCAATACTAGCAAATACATTACCACTAACATTAGCAGTATAAACTTTATCTAAAACCTCAACACTCACAGCAACATTCGCTTTAAATACTGTAAATGAATCGTCTATTGTGTAGATATCATAATTGTCATCAGTAAAATTGATTTTGGCAGTATAATCACCTGCATCAAGAGTAATAGTGCCTACTCCTTGGCCATTAACAACATTAACAACCAATTCTTTATCACCTATATTTACAGTGTAGTTACCATCAACATCAGAACCCACATTAACAATGGATAATTCCCCATAAACAGAATCATCAACTGAAACTGTCAGAACAATTGATGCCTTCAGGACCCTGAATGATTTGGAATCACTGCTTGCAGTCACGTTGAATGTTTCAATATTAGTGACATTAACAGTATAATCTCCTGCATCCAAATCAGTAATCAAAACACTGTAATCAGTTTCATTTTCATCATAAACAATATTTCCATTCGCATCAGTTATCTTAACATTTACAACAGTCGGGTTTTCAACTTCAAATCCTATTAAAACATTTTCACCATAAACAACATCTTTTACATCATTTAATGTAATGTTTGAATCATATTTGAAAACAGTGAAATTACTTACAGAATAATTTCCAAACACATTTTCTGTTTCCAAATTAGTCACATTGACAGTATAGTACCCTGCAGGCAAACCGGAAACAGTGACATTGAAAATATTTGCGTTTTCTTCATGATAAACAATATTTCCCAGTGCATCCATAATAACAATATCAATTATTCCAGGGACATAAACATAATATTCAATGAATACATCATCACCAACATAAACAGAAGAGATATTATCAATATCGACTGTGGAATTGCCTTTAAATATAGTGAAATTCATTGAAACACTGCAACCTGTGATGTTCTCATCACCAGGATTAATAATCTCAATTGAATAACTGCCAAGAGTTAAATTACCTAACCTATATAGGAAATAACCATAATCATTAGTTAAATTTCCACCGGAAATTTCATTACCATTACTGTCACAAACAACAACGTAAACATCTGTAAGATTGTCCCCATCAAATTCCACATCGAAATAATAACCCCATGGAAGAGTATCATTGAAGTATATAATATCAATTATTGAATTTGCCTTAGATATGGTGAATGCTTTTGTATAATTGCTTCCAGCAACGTTATCAGTTTTTAAATTGCTTGCAAATAAAACGTATTCACCGGCAGACAAATCAGGCATTGGCAGGTAATCTTCTTCTATGATTTCATTGAAAACTATTTTACCGGTTTTATCTCTAATTTCAACAACAACAGTTGTACGATTATCAACAATAACGTCAACTTCCACATCATCACCATAGACATAATCATCCAAACCCTCAACAACAATTGAAGAACCGACTTTTAAAACATTGAACACTTTAGAATCACTGCTGTAAGATGTACTGTCAGATTCTTCAACAGAAAGTGTAATGTTATAACGACCACTGTCAAAATACAAATCAGAAATTGAAGTGTTTGTTGATGTGAAATTATATTTAACATCACCAGTAGCCAAATCGCGAATAACCACATGGACATCTGAAGCATTAACAACCTCATATGTTATTAAAACATCATCATAGAAATAATCAGACACATCATCAACTTTAACTAATGATTTAACTTTCAACACATCAAATACCATTGAATCGGAAGAAGTTTCATGATTATTATCACCCACATTGGTTACGGTAAGATTATAGGAACCTGCAAGCAAATTAACATAAAGACAATCACCATGAACGCTCATGTTTACAATAACTTCCCCTGTCTTTAAATCAACGATTTTTGCAGTGACATTAGTCCTATTGGATACAGTAAAGTTTATCCTATAATCATTAAAAGCATAGATAGAATCAACCTTATCTACAATAACAACATCAGATCCAATTTTATAAACTTCAAATGTTGCAATAACAGAACTGGATTCATATTCCTCGTCGCCCACATTGATGTATGTTAATGTGTATACTCCGGCATCCAATGATTCGACACTAAGCTCTGTCATATCGCCTGTTTGTCTGAAAATAACCTCCCCGGAAGCATCACTAATTTCAATAACTGCACCTGTAAAGTTAGTACACTCCACTTTAACGTTTAAAACTTCACCAGAGGTAATGTTATCCAATGAAACAATATTAACACTGGATGAAAACTTAGAAACATTCAATATGACATGATCAGAACTATAATCAGAAAGTGAATCAATTACAGAAGCATTAACTTCATGTTCACCACAAGGATAACAATAAACATTCAAAATCCAAACAGTACCCTGTGAACTTTCATTATAGTCAATTGTTGGATAAATATTAAATTCCAAATCATTGACCTTAATAATATTGCCGTTGTCATCATAAACTGTAGCGTTTAAAGTCAAATTATCATAGATTAACAAATCATAATACTTTTCACCTGGAATAGCAATTCTGGTTTTTGAAGTTATAGTACCCTCATTATCAATGTATTGAGATTTGCTTAAGATATTTTTGGATAAATATAACTCAGAATCTATTGATACGAAAATTGGATTGATTAAATTAACCTCATTAAATTTGGAGGAGTGAATCTCAGCAGTGGAATCAATCAAGCCAACACAATAAGAACCTACATCACTGCCTTTGAAACTAGTATTGTTAACTGTCAAAGTACTATAAAATGCGTTAATAATATTTGTATTATTTATAAATGTGGAATCTGAAATGAAAACGTCATAAGCAGATTTCAAATCAACAACATTAGAATTATTGAGGAAATAACAACCCACAATTTCCGCAGTACCATCAACAACAGATATCACATCAGCGTTACTGATAAATGAAACATTATCGAAAGCAGCATATCCCCCATCAACAGAAACAGTATTTTTGGAATTAACAATAGACACATCATATACGGCAACATATTCTCCAGCAATATTAAACACACCGGCTTTATTTAAAGCATCAATGACATGCCCGTCACCATCAATCTCAATGTGTGATTTATTAATTAAAATTCCACCCTTAAGTTTCTCATCATAATCATAATACCTGTAGTCATGCTGCAAAACAACTTTACCATTAGCATTATTGATTAATTTCTGAAGAGCAGTAAATGAATCCTCATCACAACTTACATTAAAGTAAAACTCTTCATTGACATTATAACAGGACATTTCCAGATAACCTGGCCCAATACCGTCGCCGATAAACTCTAATTCGGCAACACCATCAATCAGTGTGGCCTCAGAAACATTGATGTCTCCACCAACACAGGACAAGTCAAAAGTGACTGGAATTATACCAGTGAAAGTGGAATTAGTTCCTTTAGTTGCATCATACATATTGGTCAAGTTAAGAGTAATGATTGCCTTATCACCAACAAACAAGTCGAATTTGGACACATCAACTGTTAAAAACAACCAGTTATTTAACTCAACCTGGTCACCTTCAACAACAGGAGCGACATCATAATCATCAATTGTATTTCCAAACCAGTTTTCATTCGCAGCAAACCAGAACGGACAATAAATTACAGAACCTGTTGAATTTAAAACAATTGAACTGGACAACTTATCGCCAGAAGCATTGGAATATATAACACTACCATTTTCCGCATAACCATTAACCAAAATGAAATTATACAATTCAATGGAATTAGTAGTAAGATTAAATAAACGGGCCTGATTTGCACCGTCAATCACATGACCATTACCATTGACCATCAAACTTTTATTAATCACAATACCATTCTTAAGATCACCATCAAAGTTAGGGTAATATTTATAAGACCTGTTTAAGACTATGCTATCATGAACACTTGCGTTATTGATAATTTCCTGCAATTTTGTAAATGAATCTTCAGGAACAGTAACCACATTAAATGTAACTGTTTTATTAAATGAATAATATTTGAAATCAACACTTCCCACACCCTCATTAACAGGCATGTAAGACGCATTGCCTTTACCGTCAACCAATTCCAACTTATCCAAAGCTACAGCATTATTGACAGATGAAACATCGAAACAAACATCCGGCAGATTAGTTTCCACATCATAAACCTTCCTAGAGGTACGGTCATAAGCATTATTCAGACTAACATTAATGACTGCGGATTCATCTATTTTTAAAAGAGTACTGTTGGCATTTACATCCAAAAACAACCATCTGTTCAAGTTAACACTTGATTCGACATTAGGTTTAACATTGTAATTTTCATTGGTGCTTCCAAACCAGTTATAATCCGCATAAACACTGTCCTTGTGACCTGATGCAATGTCATAAAGACAGTTATTATCTAGGAAAATTGAATAATGAACATCAACAGCATGAACCTTCGGATTGCCCACAACATTAATAACACTATCAATTCCCCTATTTGATATAAACAATGATTTATAAATTCTATTTAACTTATCAGAACGAGCATGGATAAAAATGGCAGCACCATTTTTAGCAGAATTATTTGCAAATACTCCACTAATTGATACATCAGACCACTCAGAATAAATTGCACCACCAAGTATAGCAGTATTATTCACAAATATTGAGTCAATGACAACATTATTGGATTGGTCAATAAAAATTGCTCCTCCATAACCTAAAAGATTATTGTTCTTAATGAATGTTGAATGGATAACAACATTATTAGAGCTACCTATCTTAATCGCAGCTCCACTAATACTCCTGGAGCTAAGAGTGTTATTAATAAATGTTGAATTAATCAAAACATTGTCTGCATAAATTTCAATTGCCGCATTATGACTAGAGTAACTGTTAATAAAAGTAGCATTTAAAATTTGAACATTGCCTGCTGTGATTCTAGCAATAGCAACCATACCATTAGCATCTATTGTAAAACCGTTACCATTCAATATCAATGGTTTATCAATGCATATATGTTTGAGTTTGAAGTCGCAAACAGACATATACTCATAGTTGCATGTCAAGTTTAAAACAGAACCTGCACTGTTAATCTGATACTGCAAATCTGTAAAAGAACCCGGCAAGTAATTAATAACAGAAAATAAAAAATTATTAGACATATAACTCAAGGTCACAACATCCTGTGAATCAAAGTCATAATTCATCACACCCACACCGGAGATAACATCCACATATCCAACGACACCACCTAAAGAGGAAACATTGAAACCAATATTCAGAGCAGTGTTGTTTTCAAGTTCTTGGGAATTTGCATTGTAAACTTTAAGATAAACAAACTTTGTACCAAATGTGTTTACACCGTTTACAAGGTCTAAAACCATCCAATTATCTAAGTCAACATTAAAGTCAGGTTTTACACTATAATTATATATGGTATTTCCGAACCAGTTGTAATCATAACTTGCACGTGCAGGATCACCCATCTTAAAATTATGCATATCAGTGAAACTATTATTCAAGAAAATATTATGAACAAAGTTAAAGGATTCACAACGGTAACCCTCCATAAGACAATTAGCATCATTTCCAATAAAT
Source organism: Methanobrevibacter sp. UBA188 (assembly GCF_905234905.1). NCBI lineage: Archaea > Methanobacteriati > Methanobacteriota > Methanobacteria > Methanobacteriales > Methanobacteriaceae > Methanobrevibacter > Methanobrevibacter sp. UBA188. The sequence continues at coordinate 5,998 of NZ_CAJOJM010000048.1, forward strand.
TCACAGCGAATTATTGATACATCAGGCCCCCCATAAGAATCAAAGATGAACATGGAAGAATCAGAACTGCAATTATAAAATTTAGAATTTATAATTGAAATTACACCTGCGGTAATTCTAAGCAGCTCTAAACCATTTCCACAATTGTTGAATGTACAATTCTCAATGAAAAGATTTCCATTGGCTTTATAAATATTTTTGATATTGACAAAATTGATGTTTTTCAAGGTCAAATCCTTAGCAAAGCCCCCCTCTAATAATGAAGCAGTATTTTTTCCATCAATAGTATGACCATTACCGTCAATGACAAACTCCTTATTGAAAAAAATTCCATTGATTAATTTTTTATCGCAAATATCCATATACTCGTAATCTGAGGTTAAATTCAGAACAGAACCTGCATTGTCAATATCCCACTTTAGATTGGATAGGGAACGATTATAAATAGTTAAAGTCTTACCATAATTTAAATCGATTTTATGAGACCATCCCTTTGTTGAAATAGTAACAGCAGTATTTCCCTCAACTAATGGAACAATAAAATCACTAACCCTATGAAAAGTCATTGTATTTTGATTTGAAACAGTATTGGTGAATTTCAAATCAAACACCAATGGATAATAAGGAGAAAGACCACCATCACGCACATTTTGTAGCCACATTTCAACAACTGCAGCAAGTGCTGATTTCGTATAATCATACTTAACAGTATAGTAAAGATAATTCCAATCATTTTCAAGGTTCACTTTCTTATTAACATCGGGTTTGGTATCTTTATTGCTGGCTAAATTACCCCACCAATTTTTTGAAGCAGAAAAACTGCATGAAGAGTAAATTGCGTTCTTAGGACTGTTTCCTAAAATAATGGAACCTTTGAGACTACAATAACTGGAATCACAATAAATATCATAACCTTTTTTAGCAGAGTTGCCCGTAAAAGCGGATGAATCAATTTTTGTATATCTTGCATTGATATAAACAGCACCACCTTCATCCTTAGCATTATTGTTTGTAAACAAGGAATTCTTTATTGAATTATATCTTGCTTCAACATAAATGGCTCCACCGTCATCATCAGCGGAATTGGAATCAAAAACACAACCATCAACAACATTATTTTTAGAATCAAGATATATTGCTCCACCTTTGTCATTGGCATGATTTTTAGTAAAGATGCAACCAATAAACTTAAGATTAGGACATGTGGATTCCGAATATGCTGCACCACCCTGTTCTGATACCTTATTGCCAGTAAAATTACAATATGAAATAGTTCCTCCATTAATATTTTTAGAGAAAAATATTGCACCACCATATTTACAGTAATGTTCATTGCCAACATATCCATTATTATTGAATGAACACCTAGTTATTTGAATAGAAGTTTTAGGAGTTTCCTGGTTATTCATCACAAATATTGCACCACCCTGGTTATAACGACCAGTCCCCAGGTAATTAGAATCAAAAATACAATCCTCAATTCTAGTATTCTCACCGTTAACTGATATTGCACCCCCAATACGGTCAGCATGATTGCCAATGAATGTGCATCCTTTAACTAAAACACCATCAGCCGCCTTAAAAACATAAATGGCACCCCCATGCTTAAAACTCTCCACATTAATGCCTCTTCCAGCACGATTATTAACAAAAACTGAATCTATTATTTTGGCCTGACTCCTCGCTACATATACTGCACCGCCATCTCCTGCAGTACAATTTTCAAAACGACAAGATTTAACAGTAATCGGAGCACTAGAATAAATGGCACCACCCGAACTAGATGCACCAGAAAATATTTGAGAAAAAGTCTCCATTTTAACAACTTTAGTTCTAGGAAAAGCAACACAATTTGTAAAAGTACAATTAATAATATATGATTCATACTTCCCACTTACAACAATTGCACCTCCATTATTCCCATTCTCCGGTTTTGTAAAATTACAATTGGAAATTATAAAAGGACCCGCTGCCTTAGTATTTTTAATAATTCCATTTATTCCATTTATAAAATTAATATTTTTTATTTGCAAGTAGGCTGATGAGGGAGGATGATTTATTTTAAAAGCATATGCATAAACGAAAATAGTATGTCCCCTACCATCAAGTGTAATCGCTTTCGTAAATTCAATAGTATGAGAAGAACCTAGACGTATATTGTAATCCTTATCCAAGGTTACTGTTGAGCCCGGTTTAGCATCTTTAATTAACTTCGCCAATTCATCAGAAGTTCCCATTTTTGAATCAGATAACTGATCATCATTACTTACATTTAAAACTTCTTCCCCACCGGAAAATCTGAGTTTCGAATCATCTTCTTGAGAAGAAGTATAATTATCCTTTATTGAAGAATCATCATTGACAGCACATAAAGCATCCACCTGAAAATCAGATCCCTCCAAACTTAATCCATCATTTTCCAAATTCGTTGCATTGTCCATTTCATTTGCGCTAACAAACGATACTGAACACATCAATACCAAAATGGCAATGACAAACATAATCTTATAATTCTTGATAAATTCTACCCCCATTAAATATAATATGAGATGTATTTTTATGAAAGAAAGTATATATAAATTAGGTTAAAAAAACAATATTTTCAAAAAAAAAATAATAAAAATGAAGAAAAATACATCAGAGTAGTATTTCGTTTGATTAAAAAAAAAGAAGGATAAAATAATTATCCTTTTATTAAATTAACAGCAGTTTGGATAGCTTCATCCATTTTATCTGCGTTTTTACCTGCACCTTGTGCTAAAGTTAAGCGACCACCGCCGCCACCACCTAAAACACCTGCGGCAGTTTTTATAATTTCATTGATTTTTATATCATTGTCAATTGCATTCTGGGAAGCTGCTCCAACAATTTTACCATCACCGTTTCCCATAATAACTACATCCGCCTTTCCATTATCGGTAAAGTCAGTAGCTATTTTTTGAAGTTCCTTAATGTCTGTTTCCATTTTCTCGGAAATTACCTTCAAGCCATTGATTTCAACAAAGTCATCAGCAAGAGAATTCATTTTAAGTGATGCGATTTCTGATTTCAAACGATCAATCTCATTTTTCTGTGATTTCCATTCACTGAAGAACCTGTCACAAGTTTTTGGCAATTGATTGTTTTCAACTTTGAAAATAGCTGAACTTTCCCTTAGCAATTCATTATCATGTTGCATTGAATCGATTGCAGCAAGACCTGCTGAGAAATCAATCCTTTCAACACCATCCTGAACCCTTTCGGTTTTGTTGATTTTGATTGGTCCGACTACACCAGTTCTTAAGACATGTGTACCTGCACAGGCCTGTACATCAACGCCAGGAACTTTTACAACACGAATCATTTTGCCCGGAACGATACCACCCTGATAGAGCACAAATCCGTATAATTCCTGAGCTTCATCACGGGTATGGAATTGAATGTCCAAGTCAATGTTGTCCATCACATATTCATTGGCAAGCTTTTCAATTTCATTCAGCTCTTCCTGTGTGATGCGCTTGTAGTGTGACAAGTCAATACGTGCTCTTGTTAATCCATTTTGTGATCCTGCCTGCCAAATGTGCTGACCCAGTACTTTTCTTGCAGCCGCAATGACCAGGTGAGTTCCTGTGTGGTGGCGTGCAAGAGTTATTCTTCTTGTCCAGTCAAGTTTTCCTGTGATTTTTTTGCCAACAACATCATCAGAAATGTCTTCATCTACATGATGCAATACAACATTATCAATCTTTTCAGCATGCTTCATGTTAATGTCATTTCCATCGATGGAAACTAAACCTATGTCTGAAGGTTGACCCCCTCCTTCAGGGTAAAATACTGTTTTATCGAAGATTAAACATTTATCTCCATCTTTTTCAACTACGCCCAAAACTTCCGCTTCAAATTCTTTTTGGTAGAAATCTTTATAGAACAACAAATCGGTTTCAGGGAAGTCTACTTCAAATGTGGATTTTTTATTAGAAGTGTCCTTTTCGTGAGCTCCTGCAACTTGAGTAAAGAAGTTATCCGGAACATTGACGGTGAAATCATTGCCTGCCATTTCAACAACAGTTTCAGGAGGTATTCCATGAGCATCATATAAATCTATTAACATTTCAAGAGGCATTTCAGATTTGCCTTCTTTTTTAAGTCTTTTGATTGATCTTTTAACTATGCTTTTTCCTTTTTTGACTGTTGCGGCATAACGCTCTTCTTCCAAGGTAATGATATTCATGATATGTTCTTCTGAGTCACGAATTTCAGGGTAAAATTTAGATAGGAAATCCAGTTGAATGGCCATTACATCAGCCAATGATTCTTTCATGTTCAAATCCTTCATGAATCTGATTGTTCTTCTCAATACCAGACGTGCAAGAT
>NZ_CAJOJM010000049.1:0-1595 GCF_905234905.1 Methanobrevibacter sp. UBA188
ATTTTTTAAAAAATCAGGTATACTGCATTTTTTGTTTAGCAATAATGCACCGCTTACCATGAAAAACAGTTGAAAACCAAGATTACCAATATTTTCAAATAATGATGGTAAAATCCACAATGCTGATTGGTAACTTTGATTTGAAATAAAACCTTTTGATGTAGAAACCAATATTATTAAAAGAATGGCCAATGCCCTTATTTCATCCAAATAAAAAATTCTCTTAGTAATATTAATCATATTAACACCATTAATTAATTAACATTTTGTTCAAACTATTATTTAAGCTATACCTACAGATTATGAATAATAGATTTATATTTTACACAGGCCTCTCCAATTGATATTACCATTTCACAATCAAGGTTAAGGGCTATTTTCAATCCATCCCTGAATTCCTCTTTCGAAGCTCCTATAGTTCCTGTCTTTTTGAAGTTTCCTATATTGTTGAAAAATATCCTATCAGTGAGACTTGGATTTTCATCCAAAAACTCAATAGCTATTTTTTTGGAAGCTGTTGAAGCCGGAACCACGAATTTTGAGAATTTCAGCACGCTTTCAAAAATATTGCTGTCTCCAATATGGCCAGATTCTGAAGAAACAGTTATTACGCATGTAAAGTCCCCGAACAATTTCTGGAATTCCCTTAAGACGGTTTCCACTCCAGCGGGATTGTGTGCATAATCAACAAAAAAGTCCTTTCCTCTGACTTTTGTGATTTCCTCCATCCTACCGCTTACACCGGTAAAGCTTTCAATTGTAGGTAAAATCTTTTCATATGGAAGTTTCAGGAATTTATGGGCTGCAATTATCACTCCAACAATATTGTATACATTGTGAAGTCCATCAATTGACATTTTCACTTCCAGTTTTTCATCAGGAGTGTGGAGATCGAATGTTCTGTTTTTCAAATCCACATTTGTTGCGATATAGTCCACCTGAGGTGTTGTAAGACCGCATTTGCAGAAGTAATATCCGCATCCTGAAATAATTTCCTTTACGTTTATTTCACGGCCGCATACACATTCCTTTGTTCCTACGGATTGTGGAGTTTCATCGACTCCAAATGTTATGACTTCACCTTTAAAGTCCAGTTCCCTAATCAAACCCATTATTGTTGGATCATGACCATTTACTATCAATGTGCCTTCATTCAACTCAGATATGAATTCTCCTTTTACATTTGCATAATCTATAAAGCTTCCAAGGTCATTCAAATGGTCTGGAGTGATATTGGTTATAAGACCGCCCTTCATGGAAGTGTTTTTGACTATTCTTCCAACTGTTCCTGGAACACCAAATGTGCCAACTTCCAGTATGCCGACGTCCCCTTCCAATCGGGATTGCAGTATTGGAATGAATTCCGCATTTCCCTGCATTCCTTCAAGGTCGTGTTCTGACGGTTTTATGCCATTATCATATGCAATCTTTTTAAGCAATGTGGTTGATGTTGTCTTACCGTTTGTTCCTGTTATTCCAAAAACGTCTTTGTCGGCTTTGATGTTTTCAATAACATCATTTAACTCCAAAATTGGCTTTGTGCATCTTTTAATCACATCTGCATCTTTTGGAAGGCTTGCCGGAGGTATTACATA
>NZ_CAJOJM010000049.1:1604-10705 GCF_905234905.1 Methanobrevibacter sp. UBA188
CCGTAAAACACATCTATATCATATCCATCAAGGGATTTTGCAAAACGGCAGTCCTTTTTGAATGCAACATCGGTTCCGATTACATTGTATCCTCTCTGTTTGAGGATTCTGGCTATCAGGTTTCCATTTGCCCCGCAAACACCAATGATTCCAAATGTCTTATCCTTATTCATATCTTTTTCTCCCGTCTTCAAGTCCTATCTTTATTTTGTTGACAATGTTTTCACGGTCAAATGATATGAGCGGACCCATATGCAGAATGATGTCTCCAGGTTCGGAGTATTTGAATGACAGTGCCGCTGCCTCTTCAAGGGATTCTGTTGCAACCTTTACCATTTTTTCATTTGAAATTGCATCAAGGATTTCCTGAGCTATGTGAAGTTCCACTTTCTGAATGGATTCATCAAATCCGCTTGCAAGCACTGCCTTGATGTTATCGTACTCATCCAAAATCAGACCCACCTCATGCTTGTCCCTTACCCATGAAGTGTCGAAGTGGTCAAGGAAAACAACAAGATTTTTTCCTTCAAAGTAATCCAGTGTAGTTCTGATTCCATCAGGAAGAAATGCCGCATCAATGATTACCTGTCTTCCATTCATTTCTCCGAAGTCTTCCATGTGTGCGGATATTCCCTTGAATTCTGTCAATCCTTTAATAATATCCTCTTCACTGAGACCGTAGTTTATACCGACTGCTGCGGCACCCACTGCATTTTCGAAAAAGTAGCTCATCATATAAAATGGTGTTTTGAATTTCCTATCACCGTATTCTATGGTCAGTTCCTTATCGCCCATTGTTCCCTTGAAGTCAACATCCTTGTCAAGGGCGTAGAAAATTGTATCCTCCCTTAGAAGGTCAGTTTCCCTCATGCATTCTGCATTTGCAATGAATGTTTCACATATATCCTGCATAATCAGCTTGCGTTTCTGGTATTTTTCGTAAGACCCTTCAAATTCGTTCAAGTGTTCGGGTGTTAAGTAGGACAATACTCCAATCTTAATGTTAAGCTGGTCCAAAAGACCTAGTGACCCATGAGGCAGTTCAAAAACAGCTATATCACATTCATCAGCCTTTCCAGTCACTATTCCATCAATGATTGTTTCTGAAACAAGGTTGTTTGCAAGTGATGAACATGACCATACGTTATAACCTGCTCCTTTAAATACACTTGTAATGAGAGTAGTTGTAGTGGTTTTTCCCATGGAACCTGTAATACCGATAATGTCTGTGGAAACAAGGTCATTTATCATTTGAGAGAATTCTTCATTGGTCAATATCTTAACATCACTTTCATCAATGAGCTTTGCTATTGGAGCTGTGCTCGGCAAAGTCGGAGGAACATAAACTGCTTCTATCCCATCCAAAGTAGGGTTTGGATTTTTCAAATCCAAAATTACTCCTTCCTCATCCATCTTATGCAACCATGTTTGATAAATAGGTTTGAATTCTGACATTTCCTTTAAATCTGTCATTATTACCTTATGACCCAAATAATTAAGCAATCTTGCAACAGGTCTACTTGCATTTCCAGCACCTACAACTAAATAATTCATAAAAAATTTCTCCCTAAGTAATCTATTCAGTTATAACTTTGATTTTTAATGTTTAAATATATTGTTAAAATGAAGATTTTATTAATTGAATATGACATAATTAATTTTATGTCAAGACAGGATAAGATTGTTAAAACAAGCATCATAGGCATTGTGGTAAATTTGATACTTGTAGCATTCAAAGCGACAATTGGAATTCTTGTAAACTCCATTGCAATTACTTTAGATGCAGTCAATAACCTAACTGATGCTTTATCATCAATCATTACAATTATTGGAACAAAACTGGCTGGAAGGGCACCTGATAAAAATCACCCATATGGATATGGTAGAATTGAATATTTTTCATCCGTAATCATTGCTGCGATTGTCCTGTGGGCAGGTATCACTGCATTGATGGAGTCTTGGCCAAAGATATTCAATCCGGACGTGACATCATACAATACAGTGTCACTGGTAATCATTGCCGTTGCAGTTGTAGTTAAATTTGCACTTGGAAAATATGTGAAAAATGTAGGTGAAAATATAAACTCGCAGGCACTTGTTGCCTCTGGAAGCGATGCGTTTTTCGATGCGATACTTTCACTTTCAACACTCATTGCAGCTATCATATCAATATTCTGGCATATTTCTCTTGAAGGAATTTTGGGAGTAATCATTTCATTAGTGATTATAAAGGCAAGTATTGATATGCTTAAAGAGACTCTTGACAGTATGATTGGTGCAAGAGTTGATTCCGAGCTATCACGCAGAATTAAGGATTCCATTTGCGAAGTTCCCGAAGTTTACGGCGCATATGACTTGAGCCTTCATAACTACGGACCTGAAGATATGCAAGGATCAGTTCATGTGGAAGTCGATGACACTTTGAGTGCACTTGAAATTCAAAATCTAAGCCGTCAGATTACCTTAAAGATTTACAATGAATTTTCAATCGCCCTAACAATTGGAATTTATGCAAGAAACGACAGGTACTCCAACATCAGAAGTGACCTTGAAAACATAGCTTCACAATACGAGGAAATTTTGGAAATTCACGGTTTTATAGTATATGAAGACCAAAACCTGATTACCTTCGACATGATTGTTGACTTTGATGCCGACAGAGCCAAGGTCAAGGAAGAAGTTCTCTCAAAAATCCAGGCAAAACATCCACAGTTCAATTACATGATAATTGATGACTATGACATAAGTGATTAATACTAAAAGAAACATAATTAATAGATAGGTGAAAACTATGGAAAATAAAAATATACTTTTAATTGCCATTGCTATTTTGATTATAGCAGTTATAGGTATTGCAGCATACAGCACAGTAAACCTGCAAAATAATGCAAGCAATACAACAGACAATACATCATCCAATGTATCCACAAATACTGGAAACATTAATTCAACTAGTAACGCTACTCAAAATAATACCAACAATACAACTATTGTTGGAGACAATTCTGTATTGAATATTTCCGCTTTAAACAAGACAAATGGCACATATAAGATATATGATCCTCAATCAGATTCATATGTTACTGTCATTGGTGAAAAATTCGATAATGGCGTTAACAGATGGTACACTTATGACAAAGATGGTGTAAGATATTACAATACAAGAATTAACCACTAATTCTTGTCTTTTCTTTTTTTTAATCAAAAAATACAACATTAATTAAATTATCCCTATATGTTGTCTCATCTCTTAGAGATTCTATGTGATGGATGGCATTTAATTTCAAATCCTCTAATTTAATTCTAATTTCCAAATCCTTAAAATCAACATTGAAATGAATTAAGTATTTCAAATCCATTTCATATGTGTATATGGCCCAGTCAGGCCCATTGATGTCAAGTAGCTTGATTGACCATTTGGACATTATGGCGTTGATTTTGGATGTGACTTCAGATATATCGAAATCCGAATTGATTACTATTTCTTTCATTGATATAAACTCTCAGGCTCGATGTCTTTTAAAAGATTGCTTATTTCAATTACATTACCTTCATCCAAAACACCAAAGCTAATGATATGTTCCTTTTTAAGGGACATTATCTGGCTTTCTATTACCTCATTTGTTGAAACCAATAAAAATGTTACCCATTCGTCATCTTCTGAAATATACTTGCACGGTTCAAAAAATTGGTTTTTGAAAAAGAAAGTAACTAATAAATCTTCTACGTTTTCTTTTGGTTCTCTTTGGTTTTCTTTAGCAAATTGTCTTTCCAATTCTAGAAATTTTTCCTTAAAATTCATGTTCAAAGATTTGTTTATAATATTTTATATAGATTTTCCCAATTCAAAATTCTTCCATATAACGTTTTACTACTTCAATATTGCAGTTCTGAAACCCTTCAGACAATATCAGCCATATCGCTTTGATAAAACCTTCATCAGATAATTTATTGCAGTTTTCAAGCTGCAGTTGCCTGTAATCTGGACTTTCTATTGTATCCTTAAGGAATTGTGTTTTTATATCCTCCCTTAAATCCCAGTCCAAAAATCCTTCTAGCAAATCCTTGATATAGATTGCGAACGTGTTTCCTATAGTCTTTGCAATGTCAACATGTTCGGAATCCAAATCCTTTTGGATAGCTGTGAATGAAGAATAATCCTGATAGCCGAATATTGTAAATCGTCCCTCAACGCTGTGGGCTGCATATTCATCAATCAAAGAGTTGAAACTTGAATTGCTCAATATATAAATAATTACTGCTTCCACATGCCTGTTTTTGTTCACATCGAGGATTTTACAGGTGGTGTGGACCAAAAATTCCTTTAATAAAAAATGTGACAGTTCATGAATCAAAGTTGTGATTTGAAGTGATTTGCGCTGTCTGTCATCTACATAAATCTTGTTGAACTGGAAGTATCCTAAATCTTCACCATATGACTTGTACTCTACGCTGACGAATGCCTTTGCAAAGAGCAACACCTTATCAAGTATGTTTAGACTGTCCAAATCTATTGAATTATCCTTGATTGCATTATCCAGATTTCTGAATCCCTGTGCTTTAATTGAATGGACAATATCATTAAAATCATCTATTGTAAAATCAAAATTGCATATAAGTTCCATATTGTCCTTTGTTAAAATGTTAGATGAATCTCCACTGCCCTTGAATTCAATTTTTGAGTTGATTTCAATGCCTTTAATGGAATCCATCTCCTGAGGATATTTCAAGGTTACAAGACAATCCGGACAGAAGTTTTCAACTGCATCGAATCTTTTGTTGCATTTCGGACAGATTTTTATTGACTTTATCGCCGGTGCCTCAAGGCAATGATCATATTTTACATAATTCCCCTTAAAATCATAATCATTCATTTCAATATATGAAGATTCAAGCTTCATCATCGGCCGCACATCCTCAATCAATGCCATCTTTTCAAGGTCAGGTTCCACATATTTATCCAATTGGGAATAATCACTCATCAAATCACCACATATACAGGAATGATGACGCAAAACTTATAAACCAGATTACCACAGCTACAATCAGAATATATTTTCCATGTTTTGATGCTTTACTTGAGTTTTTACGTGTCATCAGGTAAATTCCAATAATAATGCCAATTAGTGGAATCAGAATTGCAAAAATATAACCCAACACAATTGCCAAGGTGTGTGATTCTTCATAAGCAGACCTTTGAGGATTTTCAGCCCCTGGAACAGAATTAATTTTTGCCCCACAGCTTTTGCAGAAATTTGCACCGTCCGGCAACTCCACTCCACATGACGGGCAGTACTTTACCATAGTTACTCACCTAATTCGAATACTTTTTCTATCAATTGTTCTTCAGTTTTGTAAAAATCAAGTTTTAAGATTGTCATCAATGTTTCCGGAGCTCCAATGAGTTGTGTCATTGAATACCATGGCAGAAATATGTTTTTTGCACCCTGATTGTAACATAGCTTCAAAATTTCAGGCAAATTATCAGTTTGTTCTTTGTTGAGTATAACTGTAGCATCAGATGTTGGCTGGTTAAGTCTGATGGATTCATTTGCTACAATTTCCTGACATTTAAAATTAGTTGCTTTAGTGGAACCTGTCAGATTATCAACTGTAGTTTTATTATTTTTGATAGATAATTTGAATATGTTTCTGTTCTCAATGAAGTATACCTCACCGACAGCAGGTTTTGTCTTTAAGAGGTCATCAGGCAAATCACCGTAAAGTTCCTCTTCTACTTCCTTTTGAATTTCGGCAAGATTGACATAGGGAATAAAATCCTCTTCCTCGCCGGCTATTTTTTTCAAAAGACGAATGATTTCTTCATTCTGCTTTTCAATATTCTTATTGATTTTAATTAACTCGGATAATTCAGACATACTAGTAGTATATACTTCGTGATTATTAAACTATATGATTGAAAAAAAATTGAATGGACATTGAAGAACGCTATATGAATAGATAATAAATTGCGTTTGAAAGTCTCTCATCATTTGCAAACTTTTCAAAGCCAAGGCAATACTTCAAAAGCTCGGAACGTGGAATCAGCACATTATCACTTTCGGGATTGATAATAATTCCATCCATATCCTCGCTCAATACAAAATTAACCAAGGTTGCAACATTGACAATCTGAGAGTATTTGAAATAGTCTGTGCCAACATAGTCCATTTTTTCATGGGATGTGAACAATGTCGCATACTCTCCACCAATCATATCAACATACATCTGAGCCAGAGGCCCTGTTGACTTCATGGATATTATTCCATCCGTTGCATAATCAGACAGGTCATTCGCAGACAGCATCAATGCAAGCATCGTAGAAGATGCCAGCTTTTCAAACAATCCCTCATAATAGCCAATGTTTCTGGAGTCAGTGATGAAATCCTCCAATTCACGATTGTCAATATTATCGTTTAAGCTTTTAAGCTCCTCTTCACTATAAGGGTTATCTGAAAAGAAATTGGTTTTTGGAAGGTTGGTGATGCCCAATATGAACTTGTCTGTAAAGAGATACTTTTCGGAAGCGGGATTTAATATATATCCTTCGATGTCAGTTGTCTTGATAATGTTTTGATACAGTTCAAAGGAATTTTGAAGAACCTGTATATCTTCGCTGTCAGTATAGAACTTTTTGAACTCATCCATATCCGTAAAAAGAGGGGTGATTTTAGCCTCTTCATCCTCATAGATGATGAAATTAAGAGTATCATTTTCCCTTTTGGCGGGAATGAACAGATTGGAATATTTAAATTCATTAATCAATTTCAAAAGAAGAGATTGGGTTAGCTTATCATCATTTGCATGAATGTCTTCAATAACCAATCGCAGGTGTTTGTGGTTTGCCATTTTATCTAGTCTGCAAAAGAGTCTGATCCATCAAAATGCTTTTCTATTGTGGAATCTCCATTTTCAAAGACAACATAAATTTCATTGCCCTTATTGATTACAGATTTATATTCATAACCTTCAACTTCATCTATTGCATCATATAAATTCTGCATTGTCAAATCTTTGTCCTCATCAAGTTTTTCAAGAATGTCATAAGTTTCATAATCCATACTGCCCAATCTTGGATTGATGATACCTTTTCCTTTAGAGGAATTGATTACCTCCCTTTTTTCTTCTCTGAGTTGGAATCTTATTTCATTTTTATATTCATTTGAACCGTTTTTCTTGTCTACAAAATCAATGGCCTTATAATAGCTTTTTATGGCACCAAATCCGTCCCCCAATTGCCATTGAGATCTTGCTTTCCATTGATATGCTCCGGAAATATTTGAAAACCTATAAAATGAATCTTTATACTCTTTAATATAATTTTTAAAGCACTGCAAGGAATCATAAAATCTGTTTAGCTGATATAATGATTTTCCCTTAATATACTTCATGGAAGCGTCTGAACCTAAATTTAAATCGATTGCCTTATTTGCATATTTCAATGAATTTTCGAAATCCTGTGCATCATAAGCATCTTTAGATTTTGTTTCATATTCCCTATATTCCTCAACGAGTTTTTCTTCTTCACCATATATTTTTTTAATCTTATCTTCGGGAGAAACAATAAATTTAGTTCCACAGGAGCAAGTTTCAACTCCATCGTCGACAAATTTTCCGCATGTTGGACAGAATGGCATTAAATCACCTATTTGAATAATTTGTAATATGTTATTTAAAAATATTGCTATAAGTAATATTTATTAAACCAGCTAATATCTAATTAGGACTCTTTTGAAAAATTCCTTTTCAAGAGTTTCAATATTTGAATTATAATCAAAATAGCCCATTTCACACAATTGCTTCAACTTATCCTTGAACATTTCAAGCTCATGAGTGTCACAAAATGTTCCTGACTTGAAAAAATCCGTTAGGATTTTCACTTCTTCCTCATACAACAATGTTTTTTCATATATTTCAGCCAGTTTCAAATAGACTCTATAGTCATTTTTATCCAGCAGGTTCCTAAAGAATGCAATGGCCTTTTCAAAGTCATTATTTTTGATGAATTCCTCCCCCTGGCTAATGAGCAGGTCAGTTCCTGAATCACTTATGCTTTCAAATTCGCCGACATTGTGGATTTTGTCTATGGCTTCCCTAAAAGTATCAGGCAGAAACTGGTTTGAAATCATGTCAGAGTATACATAACCCATAAATCGATTGTCCATCATGTAAGTCCTGCAGAAATCCCCTTCAAAGCGCATTCCTCTACCGTGAGTCTGCACCAAAGCAAGACATGTCTTGTAGTCCATCCATTTGGCATTATCCATTGCTCTCATTTGAGTCTGCTTATCTCCCAAATCAGGATATGGTATTTTATAGATTATTTGAAAGCGACATTCATCGCCAGGCAGGTCAACACCTTCATTCATGGATGGTGAAACCAAAACCAACGCTTCTGTCGATTTTTTAAACTCCTCCAAAACCTCAGCCCTATTTGTAGTGTCATGAGTAATCAAACGTGAATCGTTTATATTATCAATTAGAAAGTCCCTGCATTCATTGCTGATTGTGTGGATGATTCCCTTTTCATTGAGGTGATTTGACAGAATGTTTCTGATGGTTGGGATTGTTCTGGGAGCTGACTTTTTGAGGATATCATGAGTCATGTTAAACTGATTATATGTTTTTATCGGATTATGGGACACGTCGAATGGACTTTTGCATCTAATCGGATAAATCTCATCAGCAGATATTCCAAGCCATGTTGCAAACAACTCATAATCAAGAATAGTAGCACTCATGAACAGACAGACATCGGCATATCTAAAAAGAGTATTTTCAGCATAGCTGTCGATTTTCAATGGTTTGAACTGGGCTACGCCTGCTGTCCTGTCATAGTCAAAAATCCATTTGTCGGGACTTAATGCAATCTGTGAGATGAAACGTCTGCAAGCGTTAATCTGATTTTTAATGAATAGGATTTTTCGTGAGATGTCAGGGTTTGTTTCAAGATGGCTGATTTTTTCAAGCTCGATTTCATATTTCTGCTTAATCTTTTCAATAAAGTCCATCCAAGTTGTAAAATCACCATTTTCAAGAGTGTTGACCCTTGATTTCGACAGATTGAAGTGGATATACTCCTTCAAATCCTGCCTTGAGAA
>NZ_CAJOJM010000049.1:10729-14970 GCF_905234905.1 Methanobrevibacter sp. UBA188
CTTTCAATGTTGTGGGCCTCATCACATACCATCAGAGACCTTTTAGTAAAATCCCCAACATAATTAAGCTCCAAAAACATGTATGGATAATTTGAAATTACCACATCAGAGCTAAGTGCCAAATACTTTTGCCAGTAATAGCTGCAGGTATTTTCCCTAGTGACCTTTTCCTTTATTTTGTATTTGCAATTGTGGCCTTCGAGAACACATTTTCCCTCATCACATCCAGCATTGGACAATCTGCACTTAAAATTTGATCTTCCCTTGACAACACTGAAATCATTAAAATCCCGCACATACTGGTCCTGAAGCTGTTTTGTAATAGTCAATATATATGATGATTCAAACATTCTTGAAAGCGTTGCAGCTATTGCGGATTTGCCTGTACCTGTCCCAGCTTCCAAAACAATATACTTATACCCATTATCGACTGCTTCAAGAATTTCTGAAATTGTCTCAAGCTGGTGTTTTCTTGCCTTTTCGAATGGAAAATAGTTCAAAACTTGAGGATTAACATTTGCATATTTGGTGTATGGCCACTTTGTCATGATAATAAGATATATAGGTTAAAATATTTAACCTAATCGTAATTTTTAATCGAATCGATGAGATTTTCCATATCACCCAACAGGCCTTCGACATCATCATTGCCGGCAGGATCAAGTGAAAGTACCAACTCATCAATCAAACCGTCAAGCTTGTCAGATATTGAATTGAGTGTATTGAACTTTGATTTGATTTCAGATTCGATTCTCGGCGAATCCTCACTTGCGAGCCTTATGATGTTTGAAATGTTATCCGCTTCCTGGTTGAACAGCTTTGTTGAGCTGTCAACTACAGATATGAATTTGGTATATGTCATTTGCGGTGGCTGGAATTTCTTTTCAATCAATTCTCGGGCACGACTATCCTTTTTATAATACTCGTTTTTAAGGTCATCCAGCTGCCTTTCATATTCATCAAACTCATGGACACTGACTTGTGGAGCGGTCTTGACGGCCTTTTTTGGAGGCTCCATCTTTTGAGTTTCAGTATATGAAACTCTTTTAGCGTTTGTATTATCCTCATAGGTAATCTTGTGTATTACAAAACCAATGATTGATGCCGGAATTGCAAAAATCAATCCTATTACGACATATACAACCAATGCAGGTGAATTGGATACGACTGCAATCAATGAAAAAATTATAAATATCAGTATACTGAATATCTTTGTCTTTGATAAGACATAACCTCCGGTTTTCTTGCTTTGCCAGAAAAACAGAAGATTTTTCAAATCAGTAATCAAACCCAAATCATTGTTGTCAAGCTTGGCTTTTGATGGCCTGAACTTGAAATAATGGCCGAGATATCCTATCAAAAATACCAGTAGAGTGAATATTGCTGTTAATATAAGCATTCCAGGCACAACAGGTGAAACAAAAGTGGATAAAATCATTACAGCAAATGTGAATATGGCTGCCAATTTTGATTTTGCCAAAATATATTTTCCATCAACTTCCCAATAGAACAGGGAATGAATAATACTTGGCTTTGAATTTGCTGTGACTTCCGCCTTATGTCTAAATGAAGTTGATTTGCAGTTAGGACAAAAGTTAGCAGTATCGTTTACATTTTCGCCACAGCCGGTGCATATTTTTTCACCCATCTAATCATCTCCAACTAAGAAATCTTCATATGTCAACGTATTTAATTCCTCATCAGTTATATTGTCTTTTCCAGCGAGACGATTTGCTTGAGAGGTTATCACCTCTTCAAATAGGTTTCTAACAGCTCGGGCATTTGCAAAGTTTTTGGAACGGTTCTCGTACATCTTTTTAAAGTATTGGCGAAGGTATTCATCAGCTCCTTTATCCAACACCAGATTGGAATCTTCACACATGAGCAGAAATATTTTATATAGTTCCTCATCGTTGTAATCTTCAAACAGTATGAATTTGTTGAATCTTGACTCCAAACCTGGATTTGAGTTAAGGAACTTGTCCATAAGTTCCGGATAACCTGCAACAATGACAATCAAATCGTCACGATTATCTTCCATTGCCTTTAAAAGAGTATCAATTGCTTCTGCACCATAGTCATTTTCACTGTTTGATGCCAGACTATATGCTTCATCGATAAATAAAATTCCACCCATTGCAGATTTAATTACGTCTTGAGTTTTGATTGCAGTTTGGCCGACATACCCACCAACAAGGCCTGACCTGTCGGTTTCAATCAAATGACCTTTTGAAAGAATTCCGATTTCGTGATATATTTTTGACAATAATCTTGCAACTGTTGTTTTTCCTGTTCCGGGATTTCCTGAAAATACTAAATGCAAACTCATTGGAGGCTGTGATATGCCTCGACTTTTACGCAATTCTCTAATTTGAACGAGATTAAGTAATGAATTAACATCTTTTTTAACTTTTTCAAGACCAATGAGTTTGTTTAATTCCTGTAAATATTCATCTAAAGTGTGAGTTTCCTCAACGGTATTTGCAGTGCTGGTGTTTTGGTTGAGTTTAATCGGTTTTAAATTAACATTATCATCTGTTAATTTGGATTCTAGTTTATTGATGTAGGTGGAATATTTATTTAATACGACATCATCAAGTTCATTGTCCACTGTTATGAAAAATTTACCGAATAGCTTATAACAGCCAAACAATTCATTTGTTGAGCTTAATTCATGCATATCTAAGTCTTTACCATATAAGTCTAGCTGATGCAGGTATTTGAATGATAACGGATAATCATCAATTTCTTCGTCTACCAGTTTCAATATGTCTTCTTCAGTATAAGCAGTATCCAAAAGCACATTTATAAATTCGACTTCATTTTCAGTAATCTTTCCATCACCCCAGCCAAGATATGAAAAATATCTGAACAAATCATCCATTATTGCCGTTTCAATGGAAATGTCCTTTAGGTTTTCAATGTATGGCTTAAAGACACTTGCTGTCTTGACTATAAATTTCAGGTTATTGAAGTATCTAACCAAATAATCCATATGAATTTTTTCCACATCAGTATGACAATTTTGACAAGTCTCTTGGCTTTTATCTAAAATTGTACCGCAATCACTACAAATACTCCATTCCAACATATTATCATGGTTTAAATTAATTCAATTATCTACTTTCGTTTATACAATCTGAATATTTTACTTTTCAAATGTATTTTTTACTATGTTAATATATGGTGTTTTATTTAATAATTGTTATTGTTAAAATTAGATGGATTAGGTTTTTTGTATCATTTATTTAATTTTTGTTATAAAAATACTAAATTCAATACAGTAAGACGAAAAGAACAAAAACAGAAACAAAATTATGCGCAATACCCATTAATTTAAAAATAATATACTCTGAAACAAAAAATGAATCCCTTCCAAGATTAATAATCACAAACAAATAAAATTATTTGATAAAATAATTTTGACCCATCTTCAAAAAGGAAAAAAGATTGAAAATGCTAGTTTTAACATTTCACTCGAATCAATTGAATTTTTTCTAATGTCCAATATTCTTCAAAAAAAGATTTTAAAGAATAACAGTTAATAATCACCCCATGTTGATGCACGTTCTCCATAAGGCAATCCTCTTACTTCACATCTCATTCCCTTATAGTTTCTAACTGCAAACGCTGTTCCTCTATATGAATGACCTCCTCTTTTAATTGTTACTTTAACACCATTTGAAAAACCAGGATAATAACTGCCATGTTTTCTGAAGAATTTATAATGTTTTATTGCTTGTTTTTTCATTTTATTCCAGGTGCTTAATTTAATTTTCCATTTATATTTTGATTTACCTTTAAATGTTTTATACTTAGTTTTAGTTACTTTTATTTTAGCAGCGACTTTTTTTGTTGCAGTTAATTTAGCTTCTGGTGTTTTTGTTGCAGTTAATTTTTCAGGTGCAATAATACTTACAGTTAATATTGGAGTTACATTGGTACTTGATAATATCTTATCTTCCTCATTGATTTTACCCAATATCTCATTTGATTTTTCATCAGATTTTTCGGTCCGATTTAAATCAATTTCATTAATCTGTTCACTATCGAAATTCTCCAAACTAATTTCATCATAGCTTTGGTTAGTTTCCATACTGACTATCTCATCAGTTGCATTATTGTCAGCCGCACATACAGCACTCACTGCTAAAACTGCCAACAATACAAGAAAAAATACCTTCATCAATTTAAATTTCATGAATTTATGACTCCTTTTAATTCTTGAAGATATATTTTAT
>NZ_CAJOJM010000050.1:0-8875 GCF_905234905.1 Methanobrevibacter sp. UBA188
ATCTTCCTTATTAAATCCTACAAGAAAGTCATGTAATTCTACAACGGATTCTATACGGTTCACTTCATCAACAAAGCACTCCCATGCAGTTATTGTGTCAAATTTTTTATATTCTTCAAAAAAATTTTTTTTCAAAGTGGTAATGAGGAGTCCATGTGAGGCATCGGATATTAATACTCCTAATTGATAAATCATATCTTCAATATCTTCTACTGTAAATTGTTTTTCAGTCATTCTATCACCTCAAATTCTTTAATATAATAACTATGCACTTTTTTCTCTCTATTATTCCATTCTTCTACTTTTTTGTAAGCAGTTCTCCTATTAACATATCCAGTTCTTAATCTTGGTTCAACACCATTATGCAATTCATAAATTAAATAAACTATCAATTATCATCACTCACTTTATTATATGCTTTTATAAGTAGGATACAATATAATATAAGAACAAGATTCAGTACAAAACTTGAACCTAAAAACAGACCATATAAGAAATCAGTCATTTTTTCACCTGGTTTGGTCTATGAATTTGTTCCAATTGTTGATAATGTCCTTGCAATCTATGATAAATCTTTTATTAGTCATTAAAATCCTCCATTACTTTTACCAGCTCTATGATTGATATCACCAAAAATACCAGTTGGCAATCCTATTTTACTACCTATTTCACAGATAAGATCATGCTCTTTACTGTCTCTCTCATATTTTTGAGCATATTCTTGAAAAACACTTAATCTGTGTAAATGGCATCTTTTATTTGATTCATATTCGTTTTTTCCCATTTCAAAGTACTTTTCTTTTTCTTCAACTATTTTATTGACAAGCTCTAGAAATTCTCTATCTACTAATCCATAATATTTGATGTCTGTTTCAGTATCTAATATTTCTTGAGTAGAAAGAATTTCATGAAACCTTCCTTCAACTGGAGGAATGTCAAGTATTCCAATAATGTCATCAAGAGGGACTGTTTTTCGTTTATCATTCATTCAATAGCTCCTTTTCCAGTATAGGTATCAAAATCACCTAAATCTTTTTATGAATATGATTTTAACCTTTAAAAACCTCTAAATCTTCTTCATATGCTTCATAACTCGGAATAAATGAAAACCAAGATAAAGCAACTCCAATATCTTTCTGCATCTGATTTATAGCCATCTATTATCATCCCTATGTCATCACAATAATCTTTTATTTTTTGTAGCAATTTTTTTGTGCTTTCCAATTTGAATTTCAAACAATCATTTTCTATTTTTAACTTAGATATGATAGAATCTATGGTTTTAACTGATTTCAGCAATTTATTTTCTTCATACAATTTATTTATGAGATCACATAATTCTTCCCAAGTCAATTGTTTGCCATTGTCCTATATGCCATATGTTTCAATGATGAATCTTTCATTGGCTATTTTCATTCCTCAATAGCTTTATTTTACTTAATTAAACTGTAATTAATATTATCATATTAAATTAGAAATGATATATAGTTTTTGTTTAAAATTAAAGCAATTTTACGGAGTGAAAGAAATATTACAATATCAGACAATGATTTTAATGTTTTCAACGGTTTCAAAAGATTTAATAATAACTACAAAACAAATTTTTCATTAGAGTTTCAGTGCTGAAAAAGAGTAAGTATCGGAACTTTTTTATAAGTTTTATACGAATTATTCGTGTTCTTATTGGTTTATCATAATCATAACATTTCACTCTAATATAATCTTATTCCACCAATTCATCAATTAAGAAGCTAATGCACTATTTTCTCAATCCCTTTTTATAATTTTAAAATTATTCATTAAATTTTGAATATTATGATTTTTTCGTTCCTTAGGATTTTTAAATCTTTCAATAAATAATAAATATTGATAAAAAAATAATTTATTGTATAAGATTATTTGGAGAGGTTTTATGGGTATTAATTTGTCATTAGCGAAGGGCATTGAAGAAAAAGATATGTTGGTTTGTGAAAATGAGGTTGAAGATTATTTCAAAAACCAAATTTTGAAAATAGATGATGAAACATTCATCACTCCTGATTTAAATGGAGATGAATTGCAAGGTTCAGTTCATAGGATAGGTTCATTCATTGATTCTAATCATGTAAATAAATTCTGCAATGAGTTAAATATTGAATCAGAAAATTTATTTTTAGCTATTTCAAGTTTTGTACTGTCTAAATTTGTTTATAATAAGAACTTACTTTTTGCAAATAGTGGAATTATTGATAATCAATCATTTGAAGAATATCCTTTAATATTAAATCTGGATACGGATTTAAACGTCAAATCTTTTTTATCACAGATTAATGGGGTATGGCTAAATTCGATTGTACATCATGATTCATTGTTGCAAATTGTTGATGACTTTGGCTTCAATCCTAAATTTTTGTATCAGTTCAACTGCGATAATCTCTCCAAAGAAGATAAATATGCCCTAATATTAAATGTTGCAGAAAATGAAAATGATTTTGAATTAATCTGCAAGTTTAATGATGCTTTATATTCACCAGAATTAATCAATACCTTTTTAAATGGTATTTTAATAGTTTTAAATAAGATAATCAAATTATCCGATGATGAATTGGAGAATACTTTTCTAAAAGACGTTTCCATACTTAATCGGGATGTTCCTGATGTTGATGATTTGGAATTTGTTGAAATTGACGAGTTGCTGATTCATAAGATTTTTGAAAAACAGGTGGAATTGCAGGGAGATAATGTTATTTTAACTGCCTCTGATGGCAATTTTACTTACAATGAATTAAATGAACGGGCCAATCGTATTGCGAATGCCCTAATTAGAAAAGGTGTCGGAATTGAAGATAAAATCATGATAATTCTAAAACGTGACAGCAGCGTCTTTTCTTCAATTTTTGGTATTTTAAAAACAGGGGCATGCTTTATTCCAATTGATTCCGACTATCCGGATGACAGAATAGAGCATGTTTTAAAAGACAGTGGCTCAAAATTCATAATTGTTGACGATATTGTGGATATTAAAAATATTGACTTATCTGCCCATTCAGATAAGCTGTTACATATTGATGAATTGCTCGAAGAGGAAGATGTTTCCAATCCGGATGTCGACGTTTCTCCTGAGAATCTGGTCTATCTGATTTATACTTCAGGCTCCACTGGACTTCCAAAGGGAGTAATGATTGAACACAGGAATCTTGCAAATTATGTATATCCCGACCCAAAAAACATTTATACTTATGAACTGGTCAATAATCTGGAAAAGGAGAAGTATAAAGTTTTATCCACAACTACCGTTGCCTTTGACGTTTTTCAGCAGGAAATAATGGGATCACTTTTAAATGGCATTCCAGTAGTATTTGCTGACGACAGCGAATACAAAGACCCTATTGAAATGAAGAATTTAATTCAAAGGACTGGAGCAAATGTTTATGTGGTCACACCTTCACGTTTACTTCAATATCTGGAAATTGAATCCATGCAGGAGACTATGTATGGTTTTAAAGCATATCTGATTGGTGGTGAATCATTCCCTCCTAGATTATATGACCTGCTTTCCAAAAATTCCAATGGAAAAATATATAATCTGTATGGTCCGACCGAAGCCACAGTTTATTGTAATTCCAGCTTGCTTAAAAGCAATAAGATCACCATTGGAAAAACAATGCTGAATGTTTATGAAGAGGTCATGGATGAGGATTCCAATCCTCTGCCTCCAAATGTAATTGGAGAATTGTATATTGCCGGGAAAGGTGTTTGCAGGGAATACTATAACCGTCCAGACAAAAATGCTGACGCTTTTGTAGAAAAAAATGGAATCAGGTTCTACAAGTCTGGAGACTTTGCAAAGGTCACGGAAGAAGGGGAATACTATGTATTTGGAAGAATGGATAACCAAATCAAGCTCCGTGGATTAAGAATAGAAATAGGTGAAGTTGAATCTGTTATAAAGGAATTTGAAGGCATCAAATCTCTTGCAGTTGTTCTTAAGAATATTGACGGTAATGATCATTTATGCGCATACTTTACTGTTTATGATGAGTTTAAAAATGACGAACAGGATTATTCCATTGATATTAATGCATTGAAAGAATATCTGAACGAAAAATTAACTTATTATATGGTTCCTACAGTTTATATGGAGCTGGATGAGATTCCACAAACTGCAAATGGTAAAACTGATGTTAAGAATTTGCCAGAACCTAAATTGGTGTTTGAAAATGTTTTGCCGGTCAATGATACCGAAGAGAAATTGTTAGAAATGGTATCGGAATATGTTAATGCCGATGGTTTTGGTGTTACTGATGATTTATATTCACTTGGATTTACCTCATTGTCATTGATGAAGTTCAATGTAGACATTTTTGAATCATTCAATATTAATTTGGATATTCTTGAATTGTTAGATAATCCTACAATACGCAATATTGCCGGTCAAATTGATAATGCCGAATCCGATGAGGATTTAAATGAATTGATTGAATATTCAACTGATATAACATTTTATCCATTGATGGTTAATCAATTGGGTGTCTACTATGAATGCGCTCAGAATCCTGATGAAGCGCAATACAATCTTCCGGCAATCGTAAGGTTTGATAAGTCAATTGATGCATTGAAATTAAGAGAATCCATTATCAAAACTATTGATGCCTATCCTTATCTCAAAACTAGAATTGTCAATCATGAAGGCCAACTGATGCACAAACGTGATGATTCAATGCCTATTGATGAAATTCCTATTGTGGAAGTGAAAGATATTTCTGATGAGGAAATAGAAAAAGAAAATGTCAAGAGGTTTGAATTATTAAATAATCAGCTATTTAGAGCCAAAATCTATAAGACAACTGATGAAACAGTGCTATTCTTTGATATCCATCATATAATATCTGATGGTGAATCATTGGATGCATTATTCAATAACTTTGCCAATGCATACAATGGTGAGGAAATTGAAGGGGAAGTCTATGACGGATATATCTGTTCTCTGATTGAAAAAGAAGGCAAGGACAGTGAAGAATATGTTGCCAGTGAGAAATATTTCCATGAGCAACTGTCAAAAGAAGTGGAATCAACTGTTCTGACTCCTGACTTGAACAATGATGAGGATATTGGCAGATTGGAGTCCCTTTCTGAAAATATAGATTCACAATTCATAAAAGAGTTCTGCGCCGAAAAAAGAATTTCACCAAACATATTGTTCATGGCAAGCACAATATTGGCATTAAATAAATACACATTCAGTGACAAAACGTTATTGACAACCATATTCAACGGCAGATTGAATTCTAATTATTATAATACTCAGGCATTTCTAGTTAAAACATTCCCGATAGTTTCCATCAATGAAGACAGAAACATTTCAGTCAGGCAATTATTCACACAAATTGATGACATCTGGAAGGATGGAATCAAGCACAGCAATTATCCTTATATCAATATTGCTGATGAGTTTGATTTGAAGCCTGAATTCATGTATACATACAACAATCTCGAAAAGGAAAAAGTCAAATTCGGCAATGATGTGTACAGTATAAAAAATTTGAATTCCCTTGAAACCGATTATAAAATAACTTTTGATGTTAATGAAACTGGAGACAGTATGGAACTGGTTGTTTTATACAATAATGCTTTGTACAGTGAAAAATATATTAAAACATTCCTGAATAGTGTTTTATCCATCTTAAACCAATTTGTCGATAGTGATATCGAACAATTGAAGATTAATGAAATAGAATTGAACAAATTTGATGAATTGCCTGATTTCACTCCAGTTGAAAATCCGGTTTTACATAAACGCTTTGAAAAACAGGCGGTCGAAAAGGCAAATGACGTGGCATTGGTTGCAAGTGACGCTACCTTAACTTACGCTGAGTTAAATGAGAAAAGTAATAAGATTGCCAATGCGTTAATCAAAAAGGGTGTTAAGCCAAAAAGCAATATTCTTATAATGCTTGGAAGGGATAGTCGCCTTATTGCTTCTATATTGGGTGTTTTAAAAGCGGGATGTGCTTTTGTTCCTATTGACCCTGAATACCCTCAAGAAAGGATTAAATATATTTATGAAAACAGTCAGGCGGATTATATTATATGCAATGAAACTTCCCAGCTTTCATTGGATGTTGATGAACTTCTTGAAGAAGGGGATTGTGATAATCCGAATATTCGCGTTATTGGTGATGATTTGGCTTATATGATTTACACTTCAGGATCAACAGGCAATCCTAAGGGAGTAATGATTAGCCATGAAAACATTTGCAATCAGGTTTCAAATCCTAAATCCACTTATGATAGCTTGCTTTGTATTACAACAATTTCTTTTGACGTGTCTACGGATGATATTCTTACTTCACTATCCAATGGTTTGAAATTGATATTTGCAGATGATGTTGAAATTAAGAATATTCCTGAATTGACTCAATTAATCAATGAAAACAAACCTGAAGTTGCTGACTTTACTCCATCAAGATTGGCTTCATACCTGGAAGCTAAAGAGTTCTGTGAAGCTATTCGCTGCTTGAAATGCGTTTTCTTAGGTGGGGAGAAATTTTCAACTAAAGTCTATGAGGATTTAAGGCAATACAGTGATGCTGTTGTTTACAACAGTTACGGTCCGACCGAAACGACTATCACATCAAACAACAAGGAAGTCACAGATGTCAATGACATAACTGTAGGCCTTCCGCATGACAATTATATAACTGATGTTCGTGATATCGACGGCAAGCTATTGCCTTTGGGTGTAATGGGTGAATTGTACATTGGAGGTATTGGTGTTGGAAAAGGATACTACAACATGCCTGAAAAAACCGAAGAAGTATTTTTAACCATAAACGGCATTCCTTATTATAGAAGCGGAGATTATGCTATCAAACTTCCAAATGGTGAAATTGACATTAAGGGAAGGATAGATAATCAAATTAAATTAAGAGGATTAAGAATCGAAATAGGTGAAATCGAAACTAGCATAAGCAAATATCCAAATATCAAACAAGTTGTGGTAGTGATTAAAGAGATTAATAACAATGACCATTTATGTGCTTATTATACTGCTGATGAGACAATTGATAATGATGATTTGAAGGAATTTTTAAAGGATCGCCTTACTCGCTATATGATTCCAACTGTGTTTATGCAATTGGATGAGATGCCGCAGACACCGAACGGCAAAGTTGATGTTAAGAATTTGCCTGAGCCTATGTTAATAACTGAATATGTGTTGCCTAAAAATAATGTTCAAAGAAAGCTGTATGAGATATGCAGTGAAATTTTGAATTTCAAAGATTTTGGTGTTACTGATAATCTGTTTAGTTTAGGCTTTTCATCATTGTCCCTAATGAAACTTTCACACGAGATATATTCTAGTTTTAACACCTCACTATCTTTTAAAACATTGATGGATGCAGAAAATATTTGTGATTTGGAAAATCTTCTCATCAATACCAGTGAAGTTGTAAAGGTCAATTATGAAAAACAGGATTATTATCCGTTAAGCCATAATCAGTTAAACGTATACATAGAATCAGTCAAAAATCCGGATAAGTTAATTTATAACATGCCTTTCGTTATAGAATTGGGTAAAAATATCGATCCTGAAAGATTAAAGGAATCTTTGATAAAAGTATTTGATTATCACAGCTATCTAAAAAGCATCATCACACAAAAAGATGGAAAAGTATGCATTAAACGTCAGGATGATGCAAAAGTCAATGTGGAAATATTAAATAAGGAATGCAGTGTTAAAGTTCGAGAAAATTTTGCAAAACCATTTGATTTATTTGATTCTCCACTTTACAGGGCGAAAATATTTTATTATAACAATCAAACTACATTACTTTTGGATATTCATCATATCATTTTTGATGGATTGTCATTGAATGTATTAATTGAAAACCTGATTAATGCATATCATGATAAGGATCTGTTAACGGAGGGCTATACCGGATTTGAATATATTCTTGAAGATTATGGACAGGAGGGGTCAGATTCCTACATTAAATCCGAAGAATTCTTCAATTCCAAAATTTCTGAGATTGACATTAGTACTGATATCACACCGAATATCACTAAACCTATTGAAACTGCAAAATTGGGTGAATGTTATAATTCAATAAGCAAGGATTCGATTGATGAATTCTGTAAGGAATATGATATCACTCCAAATAATTTATTTTTATCTGCAACTCTTTTGACATTGAGTAAATATACATATACAAAAGACATGCTAATTGCAACTATTTCCAGTGGCAGATTGAATCCAAATTATGAAAATACTATTGCAATGGTTGTAAAAACACTACCATTCATTCATAAAATCGATACAAGTCAAAGTGTTGGTGAATATTTCGATTCGGTTCAAAATACATTAACTGAAACAATCAATCATGAAAATTATCCATATACTAAATTATTTGAAAAGTATAATATCAATCCGAATATCTACTATGCCTATCAGGTGGGTGTGGATATTGAATACCAGATGGTTAATGATGGCGGCAAAGTCAATTCCTTAAAGGTTGAAGACCTTTCACTTGATTTGCCAAAATTCAATTTAAGCGTTTACATTGAAGAGGACATGGACAATTATCTGGTATTTTTAAGGTATAATGATGCACTTTATTCTCAGGAGTTCATTGAGGATTTAACTGATAATATTGGATTGATGATTAATAAGCTGCAGGAAAATTTCACTAAACCTGTTGATGAGATTTCATTATTGTCAGGTGAAAAGGAAGTGGAATTAAGAGAAATTCACAATGATTTTGAAGCGATTGAGATTGACGCAAATCTTAAGGAACTGTTCGAAGATTCAGTTTCAAATCTCTCTGAAGAGATTGCTCTTATTGATCATGACCAAACATTGTCTTACAATCAATTGAATAGCCTATCAAATAGG
>NZ_CAJOJM010000051.1:0-8627 GCF_905234905.1 Methanobrevibacter sp. UBA188
CGGCAAAAGTACAGTTTATTGCAGTACAATATCCGTGAATAGCTCCTCCACTCCTCCAATGCATTACATCGTCGTTACCATTATTGTAACCATTTATAAAAGTCATGTTCTTAAATACGACATTTAAATCATCATCAATTTTAAACATACGTGAATTTCCTTTCGCATCAATTGTATGGCCCTGACCGTCGATGGTTATATCCTTATCAATATGTATTCCATCAGAGTCATAATCGTCATCATTTACATAATCCCTATCAAGAATTATTGTAGATCCTGACTTAGCATCATCAATTAAGTTTTCCAAATCTCCAAAGGAATTATGTTTATCCTCCGAAGCAGTATTATTTTCCGTTTCTCCAATAGTTTGTGTTTTTTCAACACTTATCACATCATCATTTACATCTTCCAAACCAACAACGTCCGTTGTGGAGTTATCAGCGGCACTGACTGCCGAAAGAGTAAATAATATTAAAATAAGCATGATAAATATCATGTTTTTTTTACTAAACATTACTACTTTACCTCCATTAATGATTATATGTTTGGATGACATATATTATAAGCATTTATAAAACTATTCAATTGATAAAAAATTAGTTGAACAATTAAATATGAAAAATGTGCTATTGGGATATTGACTCCATAATATTGTCTGGTTCTTTACTTGGTGGAGTTAATCTGTTGGTTTACACTGAATGTGTCGAAATCCTTGAAAAAAGCTAAATTGAAAAATAGTGGGTAATTATTAAAAAAATAAAAGAAGTTGTAGATGCAGATTTGCATCTACTTAACGATAATTTTTTGTTTTACAGCTTTTGCATTGTAATATTTGTTTCCTGCAAACTTAACAATGGCGGTGTATTTGCCGGTTTTGGTCAACTTGGTTATTTTGAATGTTGCAATGCCTTTTTTGTTGGTTTTTGCAGAGTAGGTTTTCTTGTTGACTTTAAGTGTAACTTTAACGCCTTTCATAGCTTTGTTTTGGTTGGTTTTTAAAGCAATGTTGTATTTTTTGGTTTTGACTGTACGTTTGAATGTTTTCTTTTTGGCGGTTATTTTTGGTGTTGCCTTCTTGACTGTGACTTTAACAGTATTCTTGGATGTTTTTTCATAGTTGGTGTTGCCTTTGAATGTTATTTTTGCAGTGTAGGCATTAGGAGCCAATCCTTTTGTAGACACTTTTATTTGACCGTTTTTAGTAGTGTATGTTTTTGCATCTTTCAGCTGGACTGTTATATTAACGCCATTTAGTGCATTGCCTTTGGAGTCTTTTAATGTAATGACAAGGTTTTTGTTTACATTGTATACTGTGGCAATAGATTTTCCACTTAAAGTTGTTTTGAGCTTGTTGACAGTAATGCTGGCTGTTTTTGTAACTGGATTGTAATTTTCCTCAGCAATTGTGGTAACTTGCAATGTGTATTTGCCTGCATTCAAATGGGATACTGTTATGTTGGTGCCGTTGACAGTTACGTTAGCTTGGTATTGGTTTACCACTATTGCATTAACTCCTGTAGCTCCTGTAAATGTTACTGTTGTGGATCCGATAGAGTTGTAATCAAATGTAACGTTATTGACTGTTAATGTTGAATTTAGTTTCCTGACAGTTATTGTAGCGTTTTCGGTGACTGCATTGTAGTTTTCCTCAGGTATTGTTGTTACTGTTAAAGTGTGGCTGCCTGCATTCAATACCGGAATTTCTATTGTGTATCCGTTAACTTTTGCATCTTTACCATCTAGTTTTGCGGTAATTCCTTTGGCTCCTGTTGTATCTGCAGTGATGTTTAGGGAATTTCCATAATCCAATACTGATGATCCGATGTTTACGGTTGAATTGGCCTTGTTCACTTTGATTTTTATGGTTTTGGTGGTTTTTTCGTAGTTTTTATTTCCTTTGAATGTGATTGTAATGTTTGCTGTACCGATTGAAAGTGCAGTGACTTCGCCAAGGGTAGTGACATTGGCAACGCTTGGATTGTTGCTTGAAAAGGTTATGTTTCCTTCAGCGTATTCGGGCATCAATACATAAACGAGTTTGGTTTTATCTCCAAATGCCAGTTCCAAATCATTTGCACCAATGTTAGTATCTACTTATTGATAGTAATGTTGGCTGTTTTAGTTACTGGGTTATGGTTTTTATCTGGTATTGTTGTCACGTTTAAGGTGTAGATTCCAGCATCCACTGGAATTTCTATTGTAAATCCATCAGTTTTAGCGTCTTTGCCATCGATTTTTGCGATAATTCCGGTAGCGCCTGTTGCATCTACGGTGATGTTTAAGGAAGGCTTGTATTCCAATTCTTGTGATGGGATGATTAAGGTTGAATTGGCCTTGTTCACTTTGATTTTTATGATTTTGGTGGTTTTTTCGTAGTTTATATTCCCTTCAAATGTGATTGTAATGTTTGCTGTGCCTGCTGAAAGTGCAGTGATGTTTCCGTCAGATGCGACATTGGCAACCTCTGGGTTATCGCTTATAAAATAAATTCGTCCAGTAGCTTCTTCAGGTTCCAATGCATAACTGACTTTGGATTTGTCATCTAAGTTTAGTTCCAAATCACTTGCAACAATTTTCACTGATGCCTTATTAACAGTAATTGTCACTGTTTTAGTTACGGAGAGGTGGGTTTCATCAGGTATTGTTGTCACTGCTAAAGTGTAGTTGCCGGCATCCAAATCTGAAATTTGAATTGTAAAATTATCAACAACACTAACAGATTTATCGTCAATCTTGGCGGTGATGCTTGTTGCGCCTTCAGTTATTACGGTAACGTTTTCAGATTCAGGATAATCTAAAACAATGTCACCAAGATCAATGGTTGAATTGGTTTTTCTAACTGTTATGGTTGCGCTGTTGACGGTTGCCCTTTTAAAATTGGTATATGTTGCATTGATTTCATAAGTTCCGTAATCATCAAATGTGTGCATTGTCCACCATGTGTCCTGGGAATCGTATGTTCCGTTGATTTCATCACCGTTTGGCAGGATAAACACTAATCTGCCTCCTATGATGTCAGTCGGTATATTGGACTTTGCAGAGATGTTAACTGTCTTGCTGCTGGTTGTCACAGGTGTTACATTAATATAGTATTCTGTGTTTGGAATTACTGTTATGGTTCTGTTGATTGCTTCAAATCCGGCATATTCAGTATTGAAAATAGCATAATAGGATCCGACCGGCAAATTCACAGCCCATCCTTCACCGCTTAAGCAGCTGTATTCTCCGATTAAACTGTCATTATTTTTATCGTATACGCTTATTGAGATATTTCCATTGTCTACAGACATGCCGCTGTTTGTTTTTAAGTCCAATGTTAATTTTTCACAGGAATTATTAAGTGCTACGAAATCATCCACATTCAAGGTAGGAGGAACAATCTGCACATTGTAAGTTGTGCCGGTATCTGTGAAGATACATGTGTCTGCAGTAACGGAATAGGCTTCTGAATAGATATCAGAACCTTCCCCAGCATAATTTCCACTAAAATAACAATTTGTCACAGCAACATTACCATTTGTATTGTAAATAGCACCACCCCAGCTATATTGGTCTCCTTTGTTATTGATAAAAGTACAATTTGTCACAGCGCCATTGATATTCTCTTCAAAGTAAATTAGACCCTTCAATTGTCCATTGTTATCAATAAAATTACAATCTAAAATTTTAGCATCGTTGCCATTAACATAAAAAGCAAGACCCTCTGTATCACGGCATGCATTTTTAATAGTCAGATTTTTAACGGTTATATTGTTACTCTCTATGTGGAATACCTGAGTATCTGATCCATTCATATCAATAACAGCACCGTTACCATCAATAACACTATTAGGAACACCTAGATTAATAAACTCTAGTTCTTGACCTGTGCCATTGTAATTATAGAATTTATGTTTCAGTGTGATATTTCCTCCTTCACCAATCTCTTTTTTCAAATCATCGAATGTAGCGTTTGTATTTGGATCAACATCGGCACCTGTAATTTCATTATCTTTTACACTTTGTATTTCATCATCATTTGTTTTGCTTAGTACTTGATTGTCATCCGTTGTTTTCAAATCCTTTTCTATAGATGTTGATTCTATTTCTGGATTTTCATCACTCATCATTACTTTATCGTCAACTTCACCAGCGCTTACACTGGCAATGCTGAATAGGATAAAAATAGAAAGAATCAATATTATACTTTTGTATTTCATGTTTTTTTAACTCCTTTTCTGTTTAAAAATTTTGTTTTTGATGAATATAAAAATGTTTTTGTAATGTTAAAATTGAGGGGGATGGTTGATTAAATACTTATTTAAAATAGTAATGTTCAAAACATTAATTTGGAAAATATTGGTTTCATTAAAAGACAATTAGAAATTAATTGGGGATAACTTCAATTAATCATTCATGATTTTGGATGTTTAAAATGTGGTTTTTTAAGTTGGTGATGTGTAGATGCTTATATTTTAGAAATAATGAAAATAACAGATGGTGTGTTGATTATCTACTATCTCAAACAAGTTTTTTCAAAATCTTCAGATACAATATATAATAGTTGTTTAATTGATTCAGACATATTTACTTCAGTTATTTTTGTATTGCAGTTATGTTTTTGAAATACGTATTCTTGTGCAAATGATCTGCTCATAAACTCAATATTTTTAAAATTCAATATTGCTTCTGATTTGTTATTGATTTCTTGAAATATTTTTTTTTTGCAGTTGAACCCATACCTAATTTTTTTGAATATGCCTCTTCAAGAATGATTTCATATTCGCTCATTTTCATTCTCCATATTTTTATATATTCGTAAATATTGTTAATTAATTTGTTTTTCATAATTTAACCTAAATAAACATTTGCATATAAATGACGATTGCTGGAACAATCAGTATTCCCATCAAATGGGATTTTCCAACTCCAATGTAGTGGGGAAGCATTCCCATGGCGGTTGAAGTAATCAAAGCCAGAGTCATATAAAAAACAGGAGCCTGATAATAAAAAATGAATATGTATAATATTAATATCTGAAGCAATATTACTCCAATGGACAATTTCTTGTAATCAACACCACCCATCAGCCTGGAAAATGAATCTCCTAATTTTAAAGACAACACCAATGAAACGGACACTGCTATCAATGATGCAAAGATAAAAATCATCAAATGGTTCAGTGTCATCTCAGAGATTAGATATGACATGTATACGGCAATTCCGCTTCGGGGATTTCCGATGATATAGATTGCAATCAATGAAAAAAGACAATCCGAAACATTCAGTCCAGATGTTGCAAGTAAAAAATTGACAGTATCGTCATCATCATTGTCATTTGTGCCGCTTGCAGCCTGTGCTATCACGGTTCCCTGTGCAGGTCCGAATCCCGGAAGAAAACCAAGAATCGCCCCTGTTATTCCTCCTGCAAAAATGCTTTTATATTTCCCCAAATCCAGATTAAGCTCATAAAATTTGTTCTGATGTGGTATTGTTGATGAATCATTAAGGCTGAATAATATTGTGCTTATTCCAAAAAGACCTGAAAATGTGCACATTAGAGACACTCCTGATGAAATTGGGGTTTGAAAGATAATCCAGCCCAAGATTCCCGAAAGGATGAAAAGAAGAAGTGACCATAAAAAATCCCTCATGGAATTTGTCATGCTGTAAGTCAAATAAACGGATGCAGCAAGCAGGATAATCCATGTAAATGGTTTTGTCAAATCATGCATTATTGGAAGTGCAACTGCAAAGATTGGCATCATCAATATTGTAACTATGATTGCTCCAAATCCTCCGACTGACACTATTCTTATGACCTCTTTGGACCTTCCCTGCAGAACCATTCTGTGTCCTGGTAGTATTGATGTTGCGGTTCCCTCCTGTGGCACTCCCAAAAGCATTGACGGTACAAATTCAATCAGTGCATGGGCTATTGACATTGCAACCATCAGGACACATAGAAATTCCGGTGATAGGAATGTCAACAGAAAACTTGAAGATGCGAACAATATTGCTCCGGCAGTGTTAACATGTATTCCAGGTATCATTCCTGTTGTTGTTCCAATCAATATGCCTATAAAACAAGCTATTACTAATTCAATCATAGCTATTAATTGTTTTAACTTTAATTTATACTTTGTTGAATTTATTAAGTAATATTTACTTAGTTTTTGAAAATTGGAGTTGTTTACTATACTTTTTTTGAAAAATTGTAGTGGTTTTGTAAACTCGTTTTCATTAAAAAAGCATTTGTCCACATTCGGGTAATAAACAAAAAGTTAGGTGATTATGTGGAAAATAATGAAAATAAAAGGGATGGTATTATGTGTATCTTTCAAATCATTTAAAAGACATAGAGCATATTATGATAGTTATTTTTCTGGAATGGAAGTCGATTAGAATTGATTCCTGTTGAATTCAAGGGATTTTAGTGATACTCTAGTTAGAAGTTTCAGCAAATCTTCACGGGGGATATCCAATTCTTCACAAATCATATTGTCCCATTCTTTTTCTTTTTCCAATAAAAATTCCGATGTTTCAATTCCCTTTTTGGTTAAAGTAATTTTATATGCTCTTTTGTTGTATTCATCAATTTCTCTAGTGATCAATCCTTTTTCCTCAAAATCTTTAAATGCCCTTGAAACTCCGCTTCTGTCCATCAGACATGCCTTTGCAATGTCTGATTGGTTTGTACCCATTTCATAATATAAAAATAGCAGCATGTAATATTGGCTGGGAAGTATCTCCGTTTCGCTTTTGATGTGTTTATTGATGTAAAAGTCATGGGTTTTCATCAGTGTAATCACATGATTTACTAATAATGGAGAATCTTCAATAATCTCATCATATTTTATCATAATAATATCTCCTTATTAATTAATATTTGAATTAATATTTAAATAGTATTTGTAACATATTATACACAATGAACTATTGAGGTGCAACCATGAACAAAAAAATCATCATCATTTTTGCAATTGTCTGTGTTGGCTTTGTGTTGCTTACAGGTCCAGCCTTTGCAAAAGAAAATGTTAATGTAAAAATATCTACTGACAAATGGCTTAACGGCAAGGGAGTTATTTTAATTAAGCTTGTTGATGACCGTGGCAGGGAAATCAATACCAATGGAAAAATCAATTACACAATCACTGATTCCAGTGGTCATTATGAATGGAAATATAAGTCTTATAGTAAGTTTCTTCGCATAAAATATGATGCAGGATGGTATAATGTCCAGGTAAAATTCGACGGGGATAAAAAGTACAGTTCCGCTTTTTCATCTCAGGACGTTAATGTACCAACATCCAGACCTAGTTTTGATGCCTATAATTATTATGATAATCATAATTGGGGTTTAAACCAAAAGATGGATGATTATATCGAAGATAATTACTGGGATGAAGAAATCTATGATGATCCTTCAAATTATGATGGTGAAGGATATTAAAGTCTAAATTAGTATTAAAAAAAGGGATGAATTGGTGTTTAAGTATATGGAGGAGTTTAAACACCAATCGTGTTTCTTTTTGGAAAATTTTTGGCAGAAGAATTTTCCATTAATACTGAATTAGAAAATTGAGAAAAGCTAATTCAATATTTTATTCTATATTTTTGGAGATTGTATTATTATTTTTTTGACTAATAATATGTTTTGTTAAGTGAACATTTAGTTTTACCTAAATTCATGTCACTTGTATTAAAGTTTGATTTCATAGTATTTAAAGCTTTCTATTTTTTTTAGGTAAGCCTAAATTTTTTTAAAAGATATTTTCAAAAAAGGGTTAAAATCAATTTCCATAGCCAAACAATCTTAAAATCAGGTATAGAATTAAAATAATTATTAAAATTATGATTGAAGTTTTCATAGGCATGAATTTTGTTTGTCCAAACTCCTTATCTTTTACCTTTCCGGTTTTCATTATTCTTTCTTTTTCAAAGGAACATTTCCGGTAGATTTTTTCAATATCATTTGGAAGCCTGCCCTTTTCATTTAAGAAGTTGATGGTTTTATTCAAGTATTTGATGGCTTCGTCATCCTTTCCAAGTTTAACACAGCAGAATGCCGCTTTATAATTGAAATTACTAATCAAATCCAAATCATCATCTTTAATACTGCTTTCTTTTTGTATACATGAATTATATGCTTTCAGAGCATCATCATATCTTTTAAGCTCATAAAGGGCATCCCCTTTTGCATTGAGTGCCATGATTGTGTCTTCGCTTCCCAATGATCTGTCCAGGTATTTGATTGCCTCTTCATTTTTTCCATTTTTTTGAAGCGCAACCCCTTTGTATAAATCAGATTTTTCATTGCCGTTTGTCAATGTTTCATATTTGTTTAGGTAGGCTAATGCATCATCATACCTTTTGGCTTGAATTAACAGTTCTATCTTTCCCATTAAAACTTCGTTCTTGCTGATTCTTGGCTTTTCAATTTTGGCATAGGATTTGTATTTGTCATAAGCCTTATCCATGTATTCAATCGCCTCATCGACTTTTCCCTTGTTGAATCTGGATAATGCCTTGTCACATATTGCATTAATTGATCTAGGTTGCTTTTCTAAATATTCATCGAAATATTTCTCGCCGTAATCTCCATTGTCATGATTTTCATCATAATATTGGTAGTACATTCCTTTTTC
>NZ_CAJOJM010000052.1:0-11974 GCF_905234905.1 Methanobrevibacter sp. UBA188
CACAACTCATCGACCTCGGAAACAAAAAAATCCGATGCTTCAAATACGAAGAAGGTGCATAAAAATGGAACTAAAAGCAACAAACATCTCATTTAAATACCCTTCATCAAAAGAATACATCTTAAAGGATATTAACATCAGTCTCGACAACACCAAAATCACAGGTTTGGTTGGAGACAGCGGAAGCGGAAAGTCCACATTGTGCAAAATTCTATCAGGATATGTTAATAAATTCGAAGGCAACGTTACATTGGATGGTCAAAAACTGCCCAAAAAGGAATTCTGTCCAGTTCAATTAATATATCAGCACCCTGAAAAAGTAATGAATCCAAAATGGAAAATGAAGGAAGTATTGGATGAATCATGGATGCCTGATGACAATCTATTATCTGAATTCGGTATTCAGAAATCATGGCTTACAAGGTTTCCGCAGGAACTATCCGGAGGAGAGCTACAGAGATTTTCCGTTTTAAGGGCCCTGAATCCAAAAACAAAATTCATAATCGCAGATGAAATGACCACCATGCTTGATGCGATAACACAAGTGCAAATCCTGACATCAGTTATTGAAATTGTTAAAAACAGAAATATGGGAATGCTGCTTGTAAGTCATGATATGCCTTTGGTCGATAGAATCTGTGATGAAGTAATCTATTTGAAAGATATTAATGGCATCTAACCATTAATATCCATTAATTTTTTTATCTGCCAGTCAGCCCAGACCATTGTAATATTGTTTGAGACTATTTCACCCAAAACGATACCCATCCAAGCCCCCCATACACCATAACCTAAAATGACACCAAATAAAACTGCAAAAAGTATTGTGAAACCTGTTTCCCTCATGATTGTTTGAAACATTGCAGTCAATCCTTTTCCAATTCCCTGGAAAACATAAGTTGAAGCAACACCTACAGCCATTGTCGGATAATATATCACTATCCATGATAGAAAGCTTGTAAGTTCTGAAGCTATTCTGACACTGCTGCCACTTGATGCAAAGACATGAGCAATATCTCCTGCAAATACATTGGTTAAAACAGCTACAATTAATGCAATTACAATTGAAACCTTCATTGCATACCTATGAGCAATCTGAATATTCTTATAATTTTGAGCCCCATAATTGGCCGCAATGACAGAAATCAAAGCCGTCCCAATAGCTAAAAGAGGTGTTGTTCCTATTGTGACAATTCTCCATCCTGTTGAATAAACCGCTACTGAATCGGTTGATCCCACATATGCCAAAAGTGCGGAAAATACGGCTGCAAAAAATGCGTTGTTTAAAAGCTGAATACTTGCAGGAATTCCAACCTTGACAATATCTTTTGAAATATCCACTTTAAACTTGAAATTAATCAAATAAGGCTTTAAGAATGTATCCTTTTTAACATAAAACCAATACAATAAAATCAAGATTACAACTATTGATGAGATAATTGTAGCGATAGCCGCACCTTTAACGCCCATATTCAACGTGTAAATAAATATAGGGTCCAAAATCATATTCAAAATGGCAGATGCAACCATTGCATACATTGGACGTGTTGTATCTCCCTCGCCTCTGAAAATACCATACAATGCATTTGAAAGGATGATAAAAATTGAACCTATTAAAATAATATTCCCATAATCGGCTGCATAGTCAATTGTTGAACCTGCACCCATTGAATTCAGTATCGGATTTAATAAAAGCAACAGAATTATTGTTAAGATTATGGATACTATGATATCCAAAAATATTGAATGCATTGATGCATTATCCGCTTTAGTCTTATTTTCTTCGCCCAAATATTTTGAAATTGCAAAAGCGGCACCTGCACCAAGACCATTTCCAAAACCGACCAGAACCATGAATACTGGTGTGAAAAATCCCACTCCTGCAAGGGCATCAGCGCCCAGACCTGAAACCCATGCAGCATCAATCAGATTATAGAAACTAGAGATAAGCAATGAAACAATAAGGGGCATTGACATTTTAATTAATGCTTTTTTTGGATTTTGAAGCATTATGTCAACATTATCTGATGAATCATTACTTAACATAAGTTAATATTAAAATTTATTCAGATATAAAATTAGTTATTTGAGATTTTTGTATAAAAAAGCCACACAAAAATCAATGAATGCCATGTTTTTAAAAGAGGCACAATCCCCCCACCCAACATGGCCACCACATTTAAGAATTATTTTTTAGATTTTTTGGATTTTTTAGAAGATTTTTTAGGTTTTTCCTCTTCCTCATCTTCTACTTCAATTAATTTTTTTTCATCATCTTCTTCTTCAAGTTGTGCTTCAGCATCCTCTTTTATTTCTGAAACCCTATCTTCGGCATCCTGTTTTAATGCCATTACCCCTGCAACACAATCAGTAGCAGTGTCTTTTACAACTTTTGACTCCAATATCTTTTTACCAACGACTGCAGTAGCAAAACCTGCTGCAAAAATAAGTGCGCTTTTATGTTGATTTGCAAAATCAAAAATTTCTCTTTTAACCATTATATCACCTAATTAATATTTAGGCATTCCTAAATATATGTAGTTTATTATTTTTGACCTCAAAACGAGATCAATACACAAATTCACAATTGTTCTAATTTTATATTAAATGAATTGAAATTTTATATTAATATTTATAACTATTTTATTAATTGTTTTAAAAGATAATAATCTAAATCAGACCGTACCATTCTTAATTTACAATTATTTTTTTATTGAAAATAATCAAAACCACTTGAAAAAAATTTAAATATTTTTTTCAATAAAATAAATTTATGAAATTCGATAGAAAAAACATACTGTTCATTGGAATAATAGCAATAGCCATGCTATTAACTGCAAATGCTGGATTTGCTATTGACAATAATAATTTAAAAGAATATGATTTTGATTCCTATTTCAAAATGGATGTTCCAAAAGATATAAACTTTGAAAAAACAGACGGCAATGCCACTGACAATATAACATTATCAAAATCTTACAAGGACGATGATAAAAAAATTAATGTTGCATATTTCCAAACAAAAAATAACGCAAAAGACGAATTGATTAAGTATTATAAGGATATGGCCAAAAATAGTTCATCCGTAAGCATTAACGATATAAATAATGCCACAGTTATACACTTTGGAGATGAAAACACTTATGGAGATATTGAATATCATGATATGGCGATTGCAGGTAATGCTACACAATACATTTTAGTTCAGTGCGACAACCATAGTCTGATGGATTCCATGGCAAACTCCATTAAATTCAACTGATTTTATTGAAAACTTAAAAAAAAGATTTTTAGATAATTCAATCTAAAAATCATATTTTTTACATCTTTAAAAAAAGAAAATTAGAATAGTGGATCTTTCACCATTCCAATTCTAAATGAGTTTAGAATAACAAGCAATGTTAAACCTAAATCTCCAACACCAACAGACATCATCAATGTTATAATTCCCACAATCGCAAGAACTGCACACAATAATTTAATTGTAATTGCTAGTGTGATGTTCTGCTTGATAATACCCATTGTTTTACGGCTTAATGAAAATAGATATGGGAGTTTTGAGATATCATCCTGCATTAAAGCAACATCTGCTGTTTCGATAGCCACGTCGGATCCTGCTGCACCCATAGCAATACCAATATTTGCACGTGCCAAAGCAGGTGCATCGTTGATACCATCTCCAACCATGGCCACATCCCCAAATTTATTTCTGATTGTATCCAAAAGGTTTAACTTGTCCTGCGGAAGCAAATTAGCATATACATAGTCAATTCCAATTTCTGATGCTACGTTTTTTGCTGCAAGCTTATTGTCACCTGTAAGCATTACGGTTTTTACGCCTTGATCTTTCAAATCAGCAATAACTTCCGGAGCATTGTCCCGAATTTTATCAGACACTGTTATGATACCAATAACATTCTGGGCATTTCCAACAAATATTACTGTTTTACCTTCGCAATACACGTTAATCTCATCTTTTGAAATATCAAATGAACTTCCTTCAATTAATGATTCATTTGCAGCATAATACTGTTCTCCATTAATATTTGCAACTATTCCTTTACCTGGAACATTCTTAAACTCATCAACTGTATCAAAAATAATGTTTTCTTCATTTGCATAATTTACAACAGCCTGAGCAATTGGGTGGGAAGACTGGAATTCCAAAGAAGCTGCAATCTTAACAAGATCCTCTTCCGAATAACTTTCATCCAATACTCTAACATCACTTAATTTAAGTTTTCCTTCTGTCAATGTACCTGTTTTATCAAAGATTACTGCTTGAACATTACGCATTTCTTCAACATAAGTACTTCCCTTAATGATTACTCCATTTCTTGTAGCTGAAGTAATGGCAGATACCATTCCGACCGGTGTTGAAATCAAGAATGCACAAGGACATGAGATTACCAATAGTGAAAGAGCTTTATAAACCCAATCAGTTAAGTTTTGACCTAATACCAATGGTGGAATCAATGCAACACAGATAGCGGCAACCATCATGACTGGAGTGTAATATTTAGCCACCTTTTCAACCAATGTTTCGGTTTCAGACCTGTTGAGCTGGGATCTTTTTACCAAAGTAACTATTTTTGAAATCATGGAATCCTTTGCGGCAGTGGTTACTTTGACTTCAAGATACCCATCTTCATTAACTGTACCTGAAAAGACTTCATCACCAACATTTTTTAAAACCGGAACACTTTCACCAGTAATTGAAGCCTGGTTGATTGATGAAGAACCAAATACAATTTCCCCATCCAAAGGAACCTTATCACCAGGTTTTACAATAACAATGTCACCTATGTCTATTTCATCAACATTTTTAATCTCTTCTTTATCTCCTACTTTTAATCTGGCAGTATCAGGGGCTATTTCTACCAATGATTTGATTGAGCGTCTAGCCCTAAATTCAGAATAATCTTCTAAAAATTCTGCAATATAATACAGGAATGTTACTGCAGCACCCTCTTCGGGATGGCCTATAATAAATGATGCAACACAAGCAATACACATCAACATTGCAGGACCTATTGTGTGCTTTTTGACTAATGATTTATAAGCTAAAATAGCTATTTCATAACCTGCAATTATTGCGCCAAGCATATAAGTGGCAGTTATTATTGTAGTGTCA
This sequence comes from Methanobrevibacter sp. UBA188, assembly GCF_905234905.1. Lineage (NCBI taxonomy): Archaea > Methanobacteriati > Methanobacteriota > Methanobacteria > Methanobacteriales > Methanobacteriaceae > Methanobrevibacter > Methanobrevibacter sp. UBA188. Next base: position 5,135 of record NZ_CAJOJM010000052.1, read on the forward strand.
AATGACAACAATTCGAAAACATGGCCTAAAACAAATAATAATCCACTGGCAACTATTATTTGAATTGGCCTATTGGCTATCAAAGGTTTTCCTTCAGCCAGCAATTCTCCTTCATCATCGTCATCGTCGTCATCATCCGCACAATCAGGACAACCACAAAGACTTATATCAGCATCTTCATCGCCATGGCCATGGTCATGATGGTCATGGTCATGATGGTGATGTTCATGCTCGTGGTCATGGTCATGATGGTCATCATCATCGTCCGCGCAATCAGGACAACCACAAAGACTTATATCCACATCTTCATCATAATCAATTTTTTCACTGTGATCATGTACGCTCAAATCAGTATTTTCCTGATATTTTCTCAATAACTGTTGATCATAATGATCAGGATTTTCACATTTCACTTCATTACATTCCGAATCAAAGCAGATGTGATTGTAATGTTCGGGATTGCGACAATTTTCATCAGCACAATCAGAATCATAACATCTATTTTCCACCATATTATCACCAATTAAAAATTATTCTAATATATGTTCCAATCCCACTTTATATATCATTTCAATATGAAGGTCTGTGAGAGAATATCTTGCCATTTTACCTTCTTTTTGATATTTAACGATATTGTTTGCACGCAATATTCTTAATTGATTTGAAACGGTTGTTTGATTTAAATCAAGCGCTTCACAAATATCACATACACACAAATCTTCTATACTTAGCAGGGAAATAATTTTTAATCTTGTCGGATTTCCGAATATCTTAAAGAATTCAGAAAGCTCAGCAAATTCATTTTCATCCGGTATTCGTTCCTTAACACGTTCAACAACATCATCATGAGAGTCAAATACCTCACATACATCGTCATTCTTGTTTTCAAGATTATTTTTTTTCATTTCCATCACATATATTATATAATGATATTATGAAATGTTGATGTATTTAAATGTTGTCATATCATGATATTGTGATATGTTAATCTTAAAAAAATAATGGTGAAGTTATTTTTTCACAACCCCAACCAATGTCCCATCAACAACACAATCAAAATCTATTTTTTCCAACCAGCCTGCCTTTTCAAACATGTTCATGAAGCAGACTCCCATTAGCTTTCCATCATCTTTTAAGATTTCATTGACTAAAACCATCAGTTCATTAGTGTCGACATCATATTTCGGCATGCTAAGGCCACCTAACAGTACAACAACATCTGAGTTATGGGGGTCATATAATTCATCCTTTAAAACCATAGCATAGGATTTATTTTCAAATTCATGACACTCATCAATATCAAGCAATGGAATAAAACATGTTTCCTTGTCCCTTACAGAATATGCTAAAAATTCTGCAAAAGGTGTGCAAACTCCCGGAGACCCAACAAAAGTAATCTTTTGAGCATCACCAACCTCTTTTTTAAATGTTACCAATTGTCCATTCAATCCTTTCCACTCATATGCATCTTCCATATTTTCACCCAATCACTATTCATAATCGCTTTAATCATCAGCCAGCATTTCATCAAGAATTATCGAAGCTGATTCAACCATTTTTGGACATAATTCTTTGAAAAGATTATGCTTTACTGCATATTCCACACCTTCTTCAGTGCGAATGTCACATCCAAGCAAATCACGGCAGATATATGACCCATTTTTATTTTCAAATTCATCCAAAAATCTTTCGCATGCCTCATTGCTTTTGGACTTGTCATCACCATATTTCAATCCCAAAGCCATGAGCGCTCCAGTGCATGCTCCACAAACTTCACCTTTGCGCATACCGCTTCCAAAACAAGCCCCAATCTTTAAAGCCATATCCTTTTCAAGGCCAAAATCCTGACAAAATGCAGCAAAAACCGCCTGAGAACACACATATCCCTGTTCAAATAGTTGAACTGACTCTTCAATTGAATTCATATTTAATTATTTAAACTACATCATTTATTAATGTTAATAAGTAAAAACAATGGAATTTAAATTAATCAACATCCTTAAGTGCTTCAACCATGTCCAAATCATTAATTTTATCTGAAAACAATGTATTAACAGCTATAGACAATGAAAATGTTATTAAAGCAGATAATAAAATATTTCCCCATGTCAATGTCGGAATATAATACAAGGAATCTCCTGCAGCATTCATCATCAAAGTCATGAAGTAGAATCCAAGAGGAATTCCAAGAATAAATCCTATTGATGTAAAGATAATGTTCTGGGTCAGCAATATCTTTCTTAAGAAGTTTGTCTTGAATCCCAAAACCTTTAATGTTGCAATTTCCCACTCCATTTCAGTAAATGACAATATTCCCAAGTTATATAAAACCAAAAAGGCCAGTACCACCGCTACAATTGTTATAACATAAACCATCATCATAACAGCATTAGTCATCTGGTCCCAACTTTCCTTTAAATCATCAAGGGTTGTAACCGATTTGATTGAATCTATATTTTCACCATACTTTTGGTCTGTCAAAATGCTGGTCGGTGTGAAATTAAGACCCTGGTCCTCCAAAGTGTCCGGAGACATTATAAGACCCTGTGAAATTGGTTCTGCATGGATTTGATCTATTTTTGAGCTAACCCAATCATCACTTCCCACAATATGCCATCTGATACTGTCCCCAATACTCAAATTGAACTTTTTGGAAAGCTTTTTGGATATTGAAACATCACCCTCATCAATATCTATCGAATTTCTATCGCTGTCAGTGTATGAGATCAAATCCGTGTTGTTTGAAACCAGCAATGCTACCGTGTCTTCCGAATCATTCGTTTTAATTTCGATAGACTGCTGCATTATAAAACTACCATTGCTTTCATTTAAAGCATAATACAATTCCATAGGGTTTGCATTGTTGGAAATTTGCAGTTTTGACTCATAATGACTGATGTCATCATATTCCCAAGACTTCAACTCTTTCATACTGTCATTCATTCCAAATGCCGCAATCAATAGGGCAACACAACCCATCACCCCAACTATTGTCATGAATGCCCTGAATTTGTTGACCCTTGCATCCCTCCAATTCCATCTGAAATTGAAACTTAATCTATTCCAAAGATTTGATTTTTCAAGTAAACCTTTTGAAGACATATTAGGGGCTTTTGGCCTCATGGTATTTGCAGGATTTTCTTTTGAAATTCTTCTGCATGAAAGGTATGTTACAAAAAGAGACAATATAACCATCATCGCTGCAATATATACAAAACTCATGTCAAATCCAGGATTCCAGCTAGGCATACTGTAATTGGTCTGCATTGACGGATAAAACATCTGAGGAATTATCACAGGTCCAGTTACAAGTCCCAAAATTGAACCTGCCAAAACTGGGAAGAACGAATATGACAAATAATGCAGGATTATAGTATTGTCTTTAAAGCCAACTGCCTTTAAAACTCCAATTTGAGTTCTTTATCCTATTCATTGTTGTCAAAAGTGTCAAAAAGGTTACCAAAATGAACACAACCGGAAAAACATCACCAATCATTTTGTGTTGAACCATCTCATCTGAAAATTTGGATACACTAAGCTGATCGTCCTTTTTGGTAAATGACAAATAATCAGAAGAATCATCCAATTTTTCAATGAAATCATCATCCGAGGAATCGTATTTGACAAGCAATCTGTCATATTCCAAGTCTTCAGGATATGCATTGGCAGATAAATATGCAAAACCCATTTGTGAAAAGTCAGGAGTCAATGATGCCGGAGATGTTTCATAGACATATTCCGGAGAATATCCAATTCCCCTAATTTCTTTTTTAACAGTCTGGTTGTCGAATTCGAAAGATATTTTATCCCCAACATGCAAATCCCTTGCATCCGCAAAACGTTTATCCAACCACACTCCAGAATCATCAGAAGCATTAAAGTCGTCACCTTCAACCGAATAAAATTTAGAAATCGTTCCGTTTTCTACAAAATGCAGCGTCATATCAGGTTTATTTACCACATTTGCCTGTGATTGAACGACTGCCTGTCTGTCTGTTTGAGTTGTAAATTCGCTTATCTTATCAACTGAAGAATCATCAACAGTATCATTATAAACCCAACCGTCAGCAAGGTTGGTTTGAGCATAATAATCTGCGGAAGTCTGTTCCAGCCCATAATACTCTGCATATATTCCACAGTAAGCGAAGATACCTATAAATGCCATGAGAAATATTGCAATAAATTGTGTCTTATTGATTTTAAAATCCCTTAGCATTTTTCGAAAAAGTGACATAAAACAATGTTTGTTGAAAATTAGATTTATAATTTTATATATTCTCAGTCAAAAAAATCTTTCATTTAATTAACAAATGCATCAATTAAAATAATATATTGTAACTGAAACAACACAATTATAAACACAAAAAGACATTAACATCAACAAATCAACAAACACGAAAAAATGTAAAATAAAGATATATATGAAAAAGTGGAAGATGAGTTGATTAACTCACAAAAGTGATTTTCACCAAAAGCGTGAACAGACATTTAACCTATTCGCCGCTTTTAAGTGATTCCACCATGTCCAATTTTTTAATTTTGCGTGAAAACATCAGATTGACAATAATGGACAATGCAAAGGTTATGACTGCTGTCAGGAGGAGGTTTGTAAGGGATATTGAGGGCAATATATAGAATGAATCCCCTGATGATTCCCACATTATTGCCAAAATGGCATAACCAACAGGCAAGCCCAATATGAATCCAATAGCAGTAAACCACAGGTTTTGTGTCAAAAGCAGTTTTCTTAAAGCACTTGTCTTAAAACCCAATACTTTTAGAGTAGCTATTTCACGTTCGATTTCTGTAAATGACAATAATCCCAGATTGTACAACACTATAACCGCCAAAAGAGAAGCAAAGAATATCAAAATGTATATCAAGAGCCACATTGACTCTGTCAGTTCGTCCCAACTGCCAGTCATGTCACTCATGGAATTAGCAGCCTTGACACCACCATAGCTTTCATTGACATGCTTTTCAGTTACAATGCTTGTTGGAGTGTAATTTAAATCAATATCTTCCAATTTATCTGCAGACATTATGAATCCCTGTGAAATCGGATCTGCATGAATCTTGTCTATTGTTGTATTGACCCACTTATCCGAACCCATGATATGCCATTTGACCTTATCACCTACTCCAACTCCCAGCATATCTGCCATTTTATGAGAAATGGATATTTCATCGTCTTTGATGTCCACCTTATTCCAATCATAGTCTGTCGGAGTTACCAAATCTGTATGATTCAATACCAGAAGCGAACCTGACTTTTTAGCCGAATCCGACTCGATTTCAATGGCTGATTCCATCAGCTTGTCTCCGTTGACATCACTTGCCACATCATCGATTTGAGAATCTGTTGCGTTTTCTTCAATCACCAATTTTGAATCATAATGATTAATCTGATTGTATTCCCATTCCTTCAAGTCATTCATTCCATCATACATTCCGAATGCACATACCAGAAGCGCACTGCATCCTATAACACCAACTATTGTCATCAATGCCCTGAACTTATTTCTTTTTGCATCACGATAGTTCCAGCGAACATTGAATGACAGCCTTTTCCACAAACCCCATCTTTCAACAAATCCTGAAGTTGACACTTTAGGAATCTTAGGCCTTATTGTATCTGCAGGCTTTTCGGATGAGATGCTTTTTACAGAATAGAATGAAACTGCAAGAGACATCAGAACCATCGCCGCAGCAACATATACAAAATTCATGCTCCATGCAGGATTCCAACTAGGCAACTTATATGTAGCGCTCATTGACGGGTAAAACAGCTGAGGCAATATCATCGGCCCTAAAATCAGACCCAGAATCGAACCTATTAAAACCAGCCAGAACCCATAGGATACATAATGCAAGATTATTGAGAAATTTTTAAATCCGCTGGCCTTTAGAATTCCTATTTGAGTTCTTTGATGTGTGATTATTCTTGTCATTGTTGTTAAAAGAATCAGCATTGCAATTAGAATAAATACAACAGGGAAAATATCGCCCATCATTTTGTGCTGATCCATTTCCTCTGAAAACTGGCTTACACTGCTGTGTTCAGACCTTTCAACAAAGGAACTGTAATATCCATCCATATGATATGACAGCAAATCTGCATATGTTTCGGGATTTCCCTCAAACTTGACATTCAAGACATTATATGAAATATTGTCCCCAGGAAATGCCTTATTTGAAAGATAAGCAAAACCTATTTTGTTGAAGTCAGGTATTACAGAAGATGAAGATGCATGATAAACGTATTCCGGAGAGTATCCTATTCCCCTAATTTCCTTTTCCATTTTATAGTTTTCAAACTCAAAAGTTATGTTGTCTCCCACTTTAAGGCCTTTTGCATCTGCAAAGCTTTTATCAAGCCATACACCATCAGAATCATTTATATCTAACTTTTCACCTTCAACCAGATAGAATTTTGATATGGTGTTGTTTTCTACAAAGTGCAATGTAATATCAGGATCGTTGTCAAAATCCGCCACCGAATCTACGACATACTGCCTTTCCATTTGAGTAGTGGGACCCAGGATATCAACCTGATACAGGAACAAATCGTTTATGTCCATTGAATAAATCCAACCGTCAGCAAGGTTAGTGTCTTCTTGAACCACCCCACCCTAAAAGAGGGTGAGGATTCCTGAATTTTTTTCACTTAATATGGTTAATTTAAGTATTATTTCAGGCTATCCCCGTTGAACCAGCGGTTTAGAATATTAATTGCTGCGTTTGTGTCCCTATCAAGTATTTTTCCGCATTTTGGACATTTCCAGTTGCGTGTTTTGACTTTTAACTCTTTGTTTATGTGTCCGCAGTGGCGGCATGTTC
>NZ_CAJOJM010000053.1:0-8177 GCF_905234905.1 Methanobrevibacter sp. UBA188
AGATACGTAGAAATCCACAATCCCTTTTAGAAGAGTATCCTAGAAAAGGAACCAATATTCAGTCAACTCACTACTGCGCAGGTTGTGGACATGGAATTTTACATAAATTAATTGCCGAATGTATGGATGAGCTTGGAATCCAAGAGAGATGTGTTATGATTTCTCCTGTTGGATGCTCAGTATATGCTTACTTCTACTTTAACTGTGGAAACTTCCAGACCGCTCACGGAAGGGCACCAGCAGTAGCTACTGGAATTTCAAGAGCTGAAGACAATGCAATCGTAATGAGCTATCAGGGAGATGGGGATTTAGCTTCAATCGGTTTAAATGAAACATTGCAAGCTGCAAACCGTGGAGAAAAGATTGCAGTGTTCTTTGTAAACAATACAGTATATGGAATGACCGGTGGGCAAATGGCACCGACAACATTGATTGGTGAGAAAACCGTTACATGCCAAACAGGAAGAGATCCTGATTATACAGGACACCCTACCCACATGTGCGAATTGATCAATACATTAAAGGCACCAGTATTTATTGAAAGGGTTTCTCTAGCCAATCCTTTAAAAATCAGACTTGCAAAATTTGCAATAAAACAAGCCCTAACCGTTCAAAAAGAAGGCAAAGGATATTCATTTGTTGAAGTTCTATCACCTTGCCCTACTAACTTAAAACAGGATGTGGCAAGTGCACAGAAATTTATTGAAGAACAGATGGAAAAAGAATTCCCTGTTAAAAACTTCAGAAATAACTTATACACAAAAGAACCAGTAATAAGGCCTGCCAGTGACTTTTCAACAGAATCATTGGATAAAATATTTAATGTGAACAGAAGCGAAGGTTCAGGTTACGTTGATGAGGATATTGAACCTGTAAGCATTAAAGTTTCCGGATTTGGTGGACAAGGAGTTTTAAGCGCTGGACTTACAATAGCTCAAGCGGCCTGTGCTGAAGGAAAACATGTTTCATGGTATCCTAGTTACGGACCGGAACAGAGAGGTGGAAAATCCAACTGTTCAGTTGTAATTTCAAATGAAACCATAGGAACCCCAGTTGTGGATGATATTGACATTCTTATTGCTTTAAACAAGCCATCCTTGGAACAGTTCTCACATGATGTTAAGGAAGGAGGAGTAATCCTGTACGATTCAAAGATTGGTGAATTTGAAACTGACCGGGACGTTAAGGTTATTGCAATGCCTTGTGTTGACATTGCTGAAGAACATGGAAATGCAAGAACTGCAAATACTGCACTTTTAGGTGCATTGACCGAGTTAGGTGATGTTTTAAAACGTGAATCTTATGAAAATGCTATTCGTGAAATGTTTGCATCAAAACCAAAAGTCATTGATGTGAATATTGAAGTTTTAAAAGCGGGAGCAGAATGGATTAAAAACAATTCATAGTGTGATTTAATGACATATAAAGAAAATGCTAAAAAATATATAGAAAATTACGATTTAAGTATAGGAGATACCATTAAAGTACACAAGGAAGATATCACCTATACTGGTATTTTGCTTGATAGACCTGAAGATGCCGACGATGGGTATCTGGTTATAAAATTGTCCAGCGGTTACAATATAGGAGTAGCTATAGACAATACTACTGCGGAACTAATTGAAAAAGGAGAAAAACCTAAAATCGGTTATGATGAAGAGGACATTCCAACCGATCCCTCAAAACAGAATATCTCAATCGTGTCAACAGGTGGAACAGTATCATCAGTCATTGATTACAGGACTGGTGCAGTTCACCCTAAATTTACCGCTTCAGACCTTGTAAAGGCAAATCCCGAACTATTAGATTATGCCAACTACAACGTTAAGGCATTATATAATATATTAAGTGAAGATATGAAGCATGAATATTGGGTTAAAGCTGCTGAGGAAATAGCCAATGACATTTCTGAAGGTGCTGACGGTGTTGTAATAGCTCACGGTACTGATACAATGCATTATACTGCAGCAGCATTAAGTTTTATGCTCAAAACACCAGTTCCAATTATTCTCACAGGCGCTCAAAGAAGTTCAGACAGACCTTCAAGTGATGCCAACATCAACCTGATTGATTCAGTGGTTGGCGCAAAATCTGATATAGCCGAAGTTTGTGTGTGTATGCATGGAAGCTTGAATGACAACTACACTTACCTGCACAAAGGAACAAAGGTTAGAAAAATGCACACATCAAGAAGAGATACTTTCAGAAGCATAAATGCTCAGCCGATAGCTAAAATCCAAAATAAAAAAGTCAAAATCAATCCTGATTACAGCTACACAAAACGTGGAGCAAATGAACTTGAATTGAATACATCCATTGAGGAAAAAGTTGGATTTATCAAAAGTTTCCCAGGCATTTCCAAAGATTATATTGAATATCACATCGACAAAGGATATAAAGGTCTTGTGATTGAAGGAACCGGTCTTGGACATGTGCCAAACAACTTAATAGACTCATTTAAAAGAGCACAGGAAGAGAATATTCCAATAATTATGACTTCCCAATGTCTTTATGGAAGAGTCAATATGAATGTTTACTCAACAGGACGTAACATTCTTGATTCTGGAGTCATATCCGGATTGGACATGACCCCTGAAACCGCATATGTCAAATTATGCTGGGCATTGGGTCAAAGTGACGATTACAATAATGTTAAGGAGATTATGCAAACTAATGTTGCAGGTGAATTTTCACCAAAATCCTCAATTAAGGATTTCTTGAACTAGGTGGTTAATATGGATTATAATGAATTAGGATTAAAAATGGGACTTGAAATTCACCAACAATTGAACAGTGAGCATAAGTTATTCTGCCCATGTAAAACAGAACTTGTTGATGATGATTTTGATGAACTTGTTCAAAGAAAATTAAGGCCAACACAATCTGAACTCGGTGAAATTGACAGAGCCGCTTTGCAGGAATCCTTAAGAGGCCTTAACTTCAAATATGAAAACTTTGAAAAACATACTTGTCTTGTTGAAAACGACGATGAACCACCTCACAGCTTAAATGAAGAAGCATTGGATATTTGTATAACAATTGCCTGTTTGATGAATATGCATATTGTTGATGAATTCCATACAATGCGTAAACAGGTTATCGACGGAAGTAACACTGGAGGTTTCCAGAGAACAGGTATGGTTGCAACTGATGGTTACTTGGATACCCCATATGGAAGAGTAGTTATCGAAAGTTTAGGTCTTGAAGAAGACGCTGCAAGAAGAGTTGAAACCAAAGACGGATTTACAGAATTCAGACTTGACAGATTGGGAATACCTCTTGCAGAAATCACAACAGACCCTTCAATGCACCATCCGGATCAGGTCAGGGAAGTAGCATACATGCTTGGTCAAATCTTAAGAAGCACAAATGTTAAAAGAGGTCTCGGAACAATCAGACAGGATCTTAACATCTCCATTGCAGAAGGTGCACGTGTAGAAATCAAAGGTGTGCAGGACTTGGATTTAATGGCTGAAATTGTAAACCGTGAAGTTACAAGACAGCTTGAATTAATTGACATTAGAAATGAACTTAAAAACAGAAATGCTGAAGTCCTGGAAGAAATTCATACTTTGGATGAATTATTTGAAGAAACCGAATCCAAAATCCTAAAGTCAGCTGAAACCATAAAGGCAGTTGTTTTAAAAGGTTTCAACGGTTTGATTGGTCGTGAAGTTCAACCAGACAGGAGATTTGGAACTGAAATTGCAAGTTATGCCAAAAAACGTGGCGTTTCAGGAATATTCCACTCAGACGAATTGCCAGCTTACGGAATAACCCAAGATGAAGTTGATAGAGTATCAGAATTCTTAAATATTGGTGATGATGATGCATTCATCATTGTAGCCCATGATGAAGATATTGCAGTATCAGCTTTAGAAGAAGTTAAAAGAAGAGCAAACTTAGGTTTGGACGGCGTTGTTGAAGAAACAAGAAAAGCACTTGATGATGGTAATACAGAATATATGAGACCTCTTCCGACTGCAAACAGAATGTATCTTGAAACAGATATTCCATTATTCAAAATTACTGCAGATAGAATTGAACCAATAGCTAATGATTTGCCTGAATTGCCAGACGTTAAACAGGCCAGAATTATTGAGGAATATAAGTTAAGTGAAGATTTAGCAACACAACTTGTTAAAAGACAAGAGGCAGATATGTTTGAAGACATTTTGGCTGGCGTTAGTGTTGATGCAACACCAGTAGCTTCACTTCTTGCATATGACCTGCGTGAAATCAAAAGGGAAGGCCATGACATTGATGTATTAACCCTAGACCACTTCAAAGGAATCTTTACACTTTTAGCAGATGGCAAAATTGCAAAGGACAGCGTTCGAAAACTATCCATTGAAACCATTAAAAATCCAGATACTGACATCTCAGAAATTGCCGAGAAAAGCAATTTGGTTATGATGAGTGAAGATGACGTTGCCAAAATCATTGCAGAAATTGTAGCTCAAAATGAAGGAATGGTTAAAGAACGTCAAATGGGCGCAATGGGTCCTTTAATGGGAATGTGCATGAAACAGTTAAAAGGAAAAGCTGACGGCGGACTCGTGAATAAAATCGTTCGTGAAGAAATTCAAAAGATACTCTGATGAGTATCTAAATCTTTTTTTATTTTTTAAACAAACCGAATACTTGCATTTAATCAATGCATGCATTAATAATTTAACAAAAAAGACATTCACACTGTAAAATAATTAACTGATTTTAACATTAACATAGATGATTTCAAAAAAATAGCCCAATGCGAAATCAAGAGTATATGTTCAAGTGGAATTTGATCAGGATTGCTGAAATGCAATCGTTACTGTGAAAAAAATAAATGTCAGTAGATACAACCGTATCTACTTATAAACTTTTGCAGTTTTTCTATCTATAAACTTTTTAGAACTGACTTGATATTTGACGGTATCTCCAAATTTAAGCTTTTTCAAAACACCTGAAGAAATAGTTACCTTTGCAATACCTTTGGAGTTGGTTTTTGCAGTATATGTGCTGAGACCAAATTTGAAAGTGAGCTTTTTGTTTTTATAAATTTTAGAACCCTTCTTAAATTTTGCAGTCAAGACTAGCTTTTTGGCTGATCTTTTAACTTTGACCGCTTTTAAAGTCAATGTATTTTTAAAAGTGCATTTCTTTAGAGTTCCTCCAAAAATCTCATTACCATCCCTTGTTGCATTGTTATCGCTGAATGTACATTTTATTGCTTTGGCACCAGAAACTTTAGGTTTATCAGCATATTTAAATCCATATATTGCACCTCCACGTATAGCATAGTTTTTTGTGAAAACGGAATTTTTAATGGAATTTTTATAAAATTTTACACCACTTTTCCAGTTGCCGTTCTTATCATAACTGCCGGTCAAATCATGGCATTTAAAGTAAACAGCACCACCATTGCTGCCGGCCTTATTATAATAGAATTTGGAATTTTTAATATAGAGATTTTTAGCACCATATACAGCACCCCCCACTTCCTTAGCTCTATTTGAAGTGAATTTGCTTGAAGAAATACTGAGGTGAGTAAAACCGTAAACAGCTCCACCACGTCCAGATGCAACATTCTTTGTGAATTTACAGTTGGTTATATAATCAGTTAAAGGAACAATGGAAACATCCAACATCAAGGACTGGAGAAGATCCTTTATACTTGTCACACCATTCTTACCTAACTGAAGATTGAAATAATACTTAAAGGACTCCTTAAAGTTTAATGAAAAAATTGCGCCAGCACTTCCATAAGCAGTATTTTTATAAAAATTACTGTTTTTACATTTCAAAGCCCCTATAGAACAAACTGCTCCCGCTGCAATTTTTGCACGATTATTCTTAAAAGTACATTTGTCTAATGTCAAATCTCCAGCATTGACTATTGCTCCACCATAATACTTGGTGTAACCATTCTTAAAGACCATATTTTTTAAAACTACCTTATTATGGGCATCAGGATTTAAAGTAAACATTACAAAGAAAATTCTGGATTTTGATAACCCATCCAAGGTATGTCCATTACCATTAATTGTCAAGCTCTTGTTAATTATAATTCCAGTAGTGTTGCTTGCTTTATCATAAGCATAATCCTTTTTTAGAGTTATTGTACTGCCCTCAGGGGCTGAATATATCATAGACTGCAACTCTGAAAATGTGCCCTTGGAACTGGCGGAAAGCAAGTCTTCCTGTGAACTAGAAATTAACTCATCCTCACTACTTGAAATTAAATCATTCTGAGGAGAATTAAGCAATTTCTCATTTTCATCATCAATAATCTGTTGATTGTCATAAGCAGTTACATTTTCATTAACATCAATTGCAGCAACGCACGAAATGCTAAAAAGTATACAAATCAATATCGTAAACATAACTACATTCTTTTTAAAATTCATGTCAAAACACCTTAATTTTTAAAGATTGATAATATTTTTGTGTTATAGATATATATTTGTTTTGAGAAAAAAATTGAATGCAATTTTAGAATTTAAGAAAAAATATCAAAATAATTTAATATACACTAATTCTATACAAAAAAATATTAACAATAGTTTTATATTAATTACATTATAAAATTAATAATGAAGGATAAATCAAGACAAAAATATTAATTGAAGTTTAATATTTTTAAGATTTTAAGGAAATTTAAACTAATAGAATCATTTTAATTTTTATTAGTAACTTTCAAAATACGTAAATCTTTCTAAAAAACGTTTGAAATAAAAGTGATTTAAAATGAGTAGGAAAGATATTGGGAAAATTGTTGAATTAACTGAAAACAATGCCAAAAGTGTATTTGCAAATCCCATCGTGACAATTGTAATAATAGCAGTAATCATATTGCCATCTCTTTATGCTCTCATAAATATCGAGGCATGTTGGGACCCTTATGAAAAAACCAGCGATGTGCCATTTGCCATAGCCAATTTAGATAATGGCACAACACTTGAAGGCCAAAAATTAAATATAGGAAATGAACTTGTCAAGGAACTTAAAAATAATACTAAATTTGACTGGACATTTGTAACTGAAGATGAACTGAGGGACGGTGTTAATACGGGAAAATATTATGCCGGAATTGTAATACCCAAAAACCTGAGTGAGAACATCGCTTCGATTACAGGAGATAATCCAAAACAGGCAAAACTGGAATATGTTGTAAACATTAAAGCGAACCCCGTTGCTAACAGATTAACTGACGCAGGTGCAAATGCCGTTTATACATCACTTAATGCCAAAATTGTAGAACTTATAAATCTTGCAGCATATGAAAAACTTGGAGAACTCCAATCAGGTCTTGCTGCAGGAGCAAGCCAATTATCCAGTGGAGGATCCCAGCTTCAGGCTGGTGCAGACCAGGTTTCCGCAGGTGCAAGTCAGGTATCTGATGGTGCAAGCCAAATAAAAGAGGGATCAAAGACCGCTCAAAGCCATGTGCCTGAAATTGAATCAGGTGCCAAAGAGGTAAGTTCAGGATCAGAAAAACTTCAGCAAGGGGCGGAGGAACTTCAAGAAACAGTAGACCCATCATTAATGCCGGATGGTCCTATAAAACAATATACACAAGGAACTTCTGATCTTGCAAACGGAAGCAGTGCGCTTGCAGACGGGTCAGTAGACCTGGCACAAGGGTCAGCAGAACTTGCACAGGGAGCATCATACTTAGCAGGAAATTCATCATTACTTGCGGACGGATCAGTAAGTCTAGCAGCAGGTGCGGAACTACTTTCAAGTGCAGCTGCGCAAGCATTATTCACTGCATCAGCAGGTTTGGCATCATCTGCAGATGCACTTGCAGCTATTACCGGAATTAATGAAACAACTCTAGGAGACTATTTCTTCGCACCTATAAAACTGGACAGACATGAAGTATATCCAGTACCAGATTATGGTTCAGGAGTATCCCCATTCTACATCGTATTGTCAATGTGGGTTGGTGCTTTAATTACATGCGTATTGATGCCACCAAAATCAAGTGAAGGAACACCATATTCTCCATTTGAAATGTATGCAGGTAATCTTTTACTTTATGTAACTTTAAGCATTCTGCAGGCATTCGTAACCATTACGGGAGCGCATATTCTGGGAGTACATATTGATAATTATCCACTATTCATACTGTCGGCCACACTGGTATCGGTTGTGTTCATGACTTTAATTTATTCAATAGTTTCAGCGAT
>NZ_CAJOJM010000053.1:8224-19481 GCF_905234905.1 Methanobrevibacter sp. UBA188
TAAATTATTCCAGGATTTATATAATTACCTTCCAATGACATATGCAATCAAACTAGTTCGTGAAGCGCAATTGGGCGTTATTTGGTCCAATTATACTCCTGCATTAATAATGCTTCTAGCAATTGGTATTGTTACCATTATTGTTTCAGTAATTATTAAAGAAAAAGCAGACAAACCATCTAAATACTTTGAAGAAAAATTAAAAGAAAGTGGATTATTTTAGAAGTTGTAAATCAACTTCTATTTCTTATTTTTTGACATCATGCATGTTTTTTTGATCTTATCTTAATTTATTGAATTTAGGTATTCCTAAAAAAATAGAAAGTTTTAAATAGTATGACAACACAAGTAAGTAATAGAGTTAATATTTAGGTGTACCTAAAATACTCTCATATTATTAGTTAATACAAATCTCCGAAATTAAAACGTGTTAAATTAGATTTTTGCACAATTTCTCTAATTTGATACAAGTCTTATACTTAAGACATACCAAAAAAGTCGGATTTTTAATACTTTTATACCAATATAGTATTACAAAATCTCGAAATCAAGTCGTTGGAAAATTAAAAAAATCTGCCAAAATACATAATTTTCCTCAAAAACACAGGTGTTTAAAACCTCAATTAAACACCTATCATCTCTCTTTTTTACAATAATTTCTTTAATGAAATGATGATTTTATCATACAACCCAACATTTAGCGACACCATGAACAAAATTTAATAATTATGAATAAACAAGAATATTAATTTTAATCATCGATAGTAACACAACATTTTGTATTTAATAATTCGTATTTTATATTTAAGTTTATCTAGCCTAAAATAAAAAAAAAGTAAAGTAACTGCCAAAGCAATCACTTTTTAATTTTTACATTCTTTTTTACAGTGTCTTTTAGGTATGTTGCCTGATAGATTACCTTTTTGCCGACTTTAAGCTTTTTCAAGACATTTGATTTGAGAGTGTATTTGGCAACCCCTTTGGAATTTATTTTGGCTTTGTAGGTTTTGCCATTGAACTTAAAGAGCACTGTTTTCTTATTAAGATATTTACCATTGACTTTTGCCAGGCTTGCAGTCAAGACAAGTTTTTTAGCTGATTTTTTGACAGTGACTGATTTGAGACTTAGCAAATGTTTTACAACAACATTATTCTTGACAGTTACCCCTTTATACTGAACTTTAATGGTATGTGTACCTACTTTAAAGTTTTTGTCAATTTTAATTTTGATAAAACCGTCTTTATCTGTTTTAATGCTTTTCATTTTATTGTCAATGTAAACCTCAACATTTTGTCCTCCAATTTCGGGATTTCCATCGTCTCCAATAATCCTGACTTTATAATCAGCATTGCTAGCATAGTATACCTTTAAATTTTTGTTGTTTGCAATGCGGTTTACGATTTTCAATATCCTTGTGGAATTGCCTGCAATTTCAGATGAAACATATACTTCATATGTTCCCACATTTAAGTTTAGCTTGATATCTGCAATGCCATCATTATCAGTAATTGCATAATACTGGTTTGACATTATTTTAAATGAAAGCAATTTGTTTGAAATGCCATTTCCATTCTCGTCAGTCAATTTGATTTGATAGTCATAGCCACTGTTTTGAGCACGTGTCATGTCATATGCATTGAGCAATGCTGATTTGACATGAATGTTGATTTTAGTTTTATTGGACACATAATTGTCATCACCACTGTAAGTTATTTTAGCCGAATGATTGCCTGATTCCAATTTCGGAAGAACAATCAAGCATCTTCCATTGTACAGTGAAGAGGAGTATATATTTTCACCGATTTTAACATCAATTGTTCCAGTCGCATTTTCTGGAAGAACAATTGAAATCTCTGCATTTTCATCACAGGCAATGTCTATGTCACAGACATCTAAAGAAATATTTTGCTTGCCTGTGACATTCTTGCTTTCATTGTCAAGAATTTCCATTAAGATTCCATCCCTTACTCCATTCTTACACACATGCAGCTTTGTTGCATTGAAATAATGAGCAATTGTTTTTGTAATGATCAATCCAGGTACAAAAGTATTAATCCTTTCAGCCTTAACATTTAATATCTTTAGATAGTTTTCCTGTGTTGGCTGGTTGAATTCCCCCAATAAATCATCCAGCATTGAAACTGGAATATATTCCGCATCATCATCAATCCATCCAAGATATAATAACACCTTTTTAATTGTTTTAACTGATCCCCCAATACCAAACAAATCATTCCTTTGAGTATCATTTGTTACAGCAAGTTTTTTGAGCTCTGACAATACCCTGTTTTCTATTTCATTGACTTCAGTGGCATTTGGAAACAGTCCACTGACATACTCCAAGTAACATGAGCTTACGCCTATAGGCATACTTTCAGAAGTTATTACAGTTTTATTTATGAAATCAATCACTTCACAGCTTCCTCCACCCAAATCAATTACAATACCATTATAGGTTATTAAATCTGTGTCTTTTACAGAGTTAAAACTTGTTTTTGCCTCTTTTTCACCACTTAACAATATAATATCCAATCCGACTTTCTTTTTAACTGTTGCAATTACTTCTGCACTATTGTCAATCTTTCTTAAACTGGCTGTTGCAAATACAAATTTTGTTTTTACTTTAACCAAGTTCATAACATCATTAAAATCCTTTAGGACAGATACCAATTCATCGATTCCTTTTTTCGTTAGATTGTTATTTTCAACATAAATGGCAGTTACTGATTTTTCAGACAATGAAAACACTGATTTAGGTTTTCCACTATCTTTAATTTTATATATGTCTAATTCCATGGAATTTGCACCTATATCAACAATGCCATACAATGGAGATTCACTTTTAAGTGCAGAATCATCACTTTTTTCCAAAACAACATTATTTTCAGCACAAGACATATTTAAAACATTTTCATGCTGAGAATCTTTTGACAACTCCTCCTGAGAAATCGTTAAATTATCATCCATATCACTTATTACATCAACATTTTGATTTTCTACACCAACAACATCAACTGTAACATTATCCGCAGCATTAACAGCCGAAATTGCAAACAAAGAAATAAGAACTATTGCCAGTGCCATCAATTTCCTGTCTGTCAAAACTTTTTCCTCCTCAAAAAAGTATTTTTAATTAATAATATTTTTATACAAATTATATATAAATAATTATTGAAATGGAAAATATATGAACAAACAATAGTTTTCTGTTAATAAAATATATACCTGTTAGAATTGATGACATCACAAAATAAAAAGAGATATTTCAAAAAAAAATTAATTACATAAATTATCTTAAAAAAGATACCAAATAATTAAAAAAAAATACCAAAATACTTAACTTTTATATAATATTATTTAAAAATTAAATATAACTTTTAACACAGTTAAAGTTTTAAAAATTCAAGAGGTAAAAAGAATGTCAATCTATGATTTTGAAGTGAAAGATGGAGAAGGAAATATGGTTTCACTCTCCGAATTCAAAGACAAAGTACTTTTAATTGTAAATTCTGCAACAAAATGTGGTTTTACTCCACAATACACAGAATTAAATGAAATTTATGCTGAATTTAAAGATGAAGGTTTTGAAATCCTAGATTTCCCATGCAACCAATTCGGAAATCAGGCCCCAGGTTCAACCGAAGAAATTACAGAGGTATGCCGCAACAAATGGTTAGTGCCATATCAAATCTTTGATAAAATTGATGTAAATGGTGAAAATGCAGACCCGTTATTTGAATACATAAAAAATGAACAACCATTTACAGACATTAAAGGTAAGGGTGCAACTGCATTGAAATTAATGTTGAAAGCGAAAGACAGACATTATAAGGACAATAACGACATCAAATGGAATTTCACCAAATTTTTAGTGGACAGAGAAGGTAATGTCGTTCGAAGATTTGAACCAACCGAAAGTTTAGATGATGTTAGAAAAGCAATTGCGGATTTAATTTAAAATTAAATCCGTATTTTTCAAAGAGGAAACAATATGGAAGAGTATGACATCATCATAATCGGTGCCGGTCCAGGAGGTCTTACCGCAGGGATTTATGCAGGTCGCCAGGGAACACGAAACTTAATAATTGACCGTGATCTTGCAGGTGGAATTGGTCGTGAAGTTCCAGAAATGGAAAATTATCCTGGTTTTGACAACATTTCAGGGTTAGAATTAATCGAAAAAATGAAATCCCAGGCAACTAAAAACTGTGAGCTGCATGAAATGGAAGAGGTAACAGACATTGTTAAAACACAAGACAAATATCGGTTCACAGTCAAAACCAACAAAAGTGAATATGCCTCAAAAAGCATTATTCTTGCAACAGGCAGTTCCCACAGACATTTGGATGTAAATGGCGAAGAGGAATTTAAAGGCAAAGGTGTGAGTTATTGTGCAACCTGTGACGGATTTTTCTTTGCCGGACGTGACATCATCATGGTAGGTGGAGGAAACAGTGCCCTTCAGGAAGCGATTTATCTTAAAAATCTTGGAGCGAATGTTACATTGGTTCACAGAAGAGATGAATTCAGAGCGCAAAAACACCTGCAGGACATGATAAAAAAAGAAGGCATTCCAACCATACTCAATGCAACCGTTGAAGAAATCAAAGGAAACATGCTTGTTGAATCAGTTATCTTGAAAGACACAAAAACAGGAGAACTCCAGGAATTGCCGGTGAATGGTATTTTCATTAGTGTAGGATACATTCCTCACACAGAACTTGCCGAACAGTTAAACGTTGATTTAGATGAATCCGGCCACATTATCATTGATAAAGAGCAAAAAACCAATATAGATTATGTTTATGCAATTGGTGATGTGTGCGTTGGGCTAAAGCAGTGGGTAGTTGCATGCGGTGAAGGTGCAGTGGCTGCAACTTCAGCATATACTGATATCAAGCAAGACAGCTAATATCTTTCGGACAAATATACATATATGAAAAATGCAATTAACACTACAACTATAACAGGCAATAACCACATAAACAGTTTAAACAATATTACTGCTACGAAAATAGCGATTATAATTAATATCAAATCTTTTAATTCCATGTAATTCAAATATATATACTATCATATATAAATTTAAGGAATTGAAAGAACTTTTTTTAATTTTTTTAATATCCTTTGAAAAACTATAATAAATAAAAAAACTAAAAATAATATCATTATATTTTCATGGAGTATAAAATGACAATTTTAGTTATTAACAATAAAGGACAATACAATCATAGAATCCAAAGAAGTTTGCAGTATCTCAACATTCCATCAAAATTAGTTTCAAATGACTTGAGTATTGAAGAAATTGAAGCTGAAAATCCAATTGGATTGATTTTAGGTGGAGGACCATCACTTGAAGGTGCAGGCATGAGCGAAGAATATATAAAACACTTCGACATTCCAATTTTGGGAATATGTCTTGGTCACCAATTGATTGCAAAAGCATATGGAGGAGATGTTGAAACTTCAGATACTGAAAGTTATGCTCAAGTGAAAATTAATATCAATAATGATGAAAACTTATTTAAAGAATTGGCACCTGAAATGGATGTTTGGTCATCACACAAGGATGAAGTGAAAACAATCCCTGAAGATTTTGAAATCCTTGCAAGTTCAAATCTATGTGATGTGGAATCATTTAAACATAAGGATAAGGATGTTTACGGAATTCAATTCCATCCTGAAGTGCATCATACTCCAAAAGGTGAAATAATATTTAAAAACTTTTATGAAATATGTCAAAAGGTGTAATAATGATTGATAATGCTGAAGACTTAGCTACAAAAGCACAGGACAATAAGGCCGGTTTAAAAAGACAATATGTCAACATCCCAATAGGTGATGAAGAATATGGATTTAGAATCTCTGGAATCGGAGGCAAATCCGTCAAAATAGAAAAATTCATAAAATACGATGACATCATCGAAGCAATTGAATCCGGTAACGATAACGGTTTGGAAGCAATGATTAAACAAATCATTGAAGACTACGAAGAAGAAGATGAGGAATAAAATGTTAAGCCCTAAAGAATTTATTGAAGATGCAGTTCAAAAGATTAAAGATCAAATCGGTGATGAAAAAGCAATTATTGCATTATCCGGTGGTGTTGACAGTTCAGTTTGTTCCGTTCTTGTACAAGAAGCAATTGGAGATAATTTAACTGCAATTTTTGTTGACCATGGTCTTTTAAGAGCAGGTGAAGTTGAACAAGTAATCAACACCTTTAAAGACAGATTAAATTTCAAATTTGTTGATGCTTCAGATGAATTCATGGATGCTCTTGCAGGAGTGGATGATCCTGAAGAAAAAAGAAAGATTATCGGAAAAGTATTTATTGATGTCTTTGAAAGGGAAGCTAAAAAGGCTGATGCAAAATACCTTGTTCAAGGAACCATTGCACCTGACTGGATTGAAACCAAAGGCGAAATCAAATCTCACCACAACCTAGCTCTTCCAAGCGGAATGGTTTTGGAATTATGCGAACCAATTCGTGACTTATATAAAGATGAAGTTAGAGAAATCGGTGATGAATTAGACTTACCGGCTACAACAGTATACAGACAACCTTTCCCAGGACCTGGACTTGGTGTACGTGTCGTTGGAGCCCTTACAAGAGAAAATGTTGAAATATGCAGAAAAGCAAACAAAATTGTTTGCGATGAAATCGAAGCTGCAGGCATTGACAAGGACGTATGGCAATACTTTGCAGTGCTAACCGACACTAAGGTTACAGGTGTTAAAGGAGATCAAAGAGACTTCGGATATCTCGTTATAGTTAGAGTGGTTAATTCAATTGATGCTATGACTGCATCCGTTGCTGAACTTCCTTGGGAAGTCGTTCAAACCATTTCAAAAAGAATCACATCAGAGATTTCTGAAGTTACACACGTTGCACTATCCGTTAGTGACAAACCACCTGCAACCATCGAATTCTGTTAAATACTATTTTAATCAATAGTATTTTATTTTTTTACTTTTTTTAGAAAACATGAAAACCACAAAAAATGCTTATCTTGCCAAATTAACAGAACAAATTCAAATGAAGTCTGTTAAAGTCGGAAAAAATTTAGAAGGAACCACACCCCCATCAGTTTTTATTGGAAGATGGTCATATCCGAAAGTATATGCAGGACCTATGATGAGTTCCCAAATGGGCGATACCCATATTATGGATGCTCCCGAAGAATGGATCGGACAAAACAAGACCCAGAATGAAATTATAGATTATAGAATGAGTCTTGTGCGTGGAAAACAGCTGATAAAGATTGATGATTTGGAAAATCCTTTTGTTGAAAAGCTTCAAGACATTTCACTTGCATCCAAAACAATTGACAGTGAAGCCACTTTTGGTCGAAGGCCTACAGGATCAATGCTTACCGAAGACAGCACCCCTCATGGTCCAAGTGCAGTTATTGAGACATTTGACATCGATGCAGTCAAATGGGACAGACAATTGGAAAAGACATTCTATGATACTGACCTGAAAGCAGTAGATGCTGTTGTCAACCTTCACAGTAAAGATGTGCCATTTTCAGCAATGCAAAAGGCATTTTCAGTTGGAGCAATAGGAACAAAAAATAAAAGAAAGCTTGTTCCGACACGTTGGTCAATTACAGCATGCGATTCAACTCTTGCCGATGAATTTCTAAAGGAAGTAAGAAAATTTGAAAGGTTGGATACCTATAGGGTTTTTGAATTTGGAGCCCTCAATACATATTATGTAATTATATTAACCCCAACAGAATGGCAATATGAATGGTACGAAGCATTCATCAAGCTCATAAAAGATGAACGATTAATATTCTCAGATTATGAAACAAATGGCGGCAAAAAAGAATACTCCCGTGTCGGAGGATGTTATTACACCGCAAAAATGGTGGTTCTTGACTACCTCTTTAAAATCAAAAAACAATCAGGACTGGTAATCTTGAGAGAAGCATATGAAGATTATGTGCCGTTAGGTGTTTTTAACGTTCGTGAAAATATTAAAGAAGCAATGGAAAAACCCTACATTGAATTTGAAACATTGGAAGACTGTTTAAAATATGCTGGAACAAAACTTCGAATACCCGTTAGCGAATTTGTAAAGCAGGGAACATTGTTGAATGAAATGCTTCACACAAAGCAAACCACCCTTGATATGTACTTCAAAAAGTGAGTGATATGTTTAAGTTTAAAACCCCCTCTAATAAAACGTTAGAAACAATGTCTGAAATTGCAAAAGGAAATCTTTGAAACAAAAGCGATAAACAAGATTCAGGAATTGACAGGTCACGAAAATGTTAAAATCACATCAAGCGGAAACAACAGCATTTTCATTGCACTTTCAGCAGTTGAGGGAGACATTATTGTGCCAGATCAAGGTGGATGGCACGGTTTTAAGCAGATTGCAAAATTTTTAGGAAAAAACATCAAAACGCTGAAAACAGATTTGGGAATAATAAATCCAAAATATTTAGATGAAATGGACATTGAAAAGGATTCTGCATTAATATACACAAGTTTTGCAGGTTACTGCGCTGAACAAGACACCAAAAGCATTTCAAAATATTGCAGTGACAATGACATTTTAAGTATTGAGGATGCATCAGCTGGAATTGGAGACAGAAAGAATAATCTTGGAAATGGAAAGTATTCCGACATAATCATCGCATCAACAGGTTCTCCAAAAATGATTAATGTGGGAAGCGGAGGATTCATAAGTACAGACAATACGGAAATCTTTGAAAGAACAAAACTTCCTCAAAAATTAAGCAAAACATCACAAATTGTATGTGGAGGTATATGTTGCGAACTTGAAAATGTTGATGAAAAACTTGAAGTTACATTTAATGCAACAAAGTATCTAAAAAACAACATACCTAACACAATTCATCCAAATAAAAGAGGCGTTAATGTAATTATACTTCATGATAATGCAAAAGAAATAAGTTGGAATTTAAGAAAGTCACTGCCTATTGACAAAAGCGGATTCATTACCACTTGCCCAAACTACAACAGAATAAAACAGAAGGCAATTGCAGTTGAAATTAAAAACCTGGCATATGACTGCCTTGAAAAAGAATATCTTGATAAAATAATTGAAGAAATTAATAATCAACTGTAAGTTTGGTTATTCTATCAACCAATATGTCTTCAGCAGACATGTTTTCCAATTCGACATCACCAATTTTATAAATCTCTTTCAATTTATCCACATCAGCGGATAATACATCATCATTGCGGTCAAATAACTTGGAAAGGTCATTAGAATAATCACTACAATTAACCAAAACTGCACATAGATTCATATCCCCTTCTTTTAATCCCAATATATTGAAGGCTTTAGAAATCTGTCTTTGAGCAGAACATCTCACAACAATTTCAACACTAATGTCTTTTGCAAGATTTTCACCACGGTCAAATGCAAGAAATGCCTGATTGACCCCATGAATTATGTGATTTTTACCAGCGATTGCATCTGCATTTAAAAGTTGAATAATTTCACCATCTTTTTTAATATCATCAATTTGCGAAAGAGTTTCACCAACAGAAGCAATATTTGCATTAAAACCTAAAATTTTTATATTATCCCTAATCATGTGACCACTAATCCCTAAGCAACCTATTTACACCTGCAATATAAGCCTTAACACTGGCATTAATAATATCCGCCTCAGTACCGCGAGCAGACACTACATTATCCTCTTTTTGCAGTTTGATAATTACATCAATAAATGCATCAGTACCCCCAGTGATAGAATCTACGTGATATTCAATAAGCTCTATATCTTTGAACATGCCTAACGATTTGATTGCATTGATTGCAGCATCAACAGGACCAATACCAACACCCGCATTTAAAATTTCCTCACCATCTACAATAAGTTTAACAGATGCAGTAGGCATGACCTTATTTCCTGAAACGATAGTAATCTCATCAAGCTTAATGCGGTCTTCATGATTAATTTCCAAAACATTGTCAGCTATTACCTGCAAATCCACATCAGTGACGGTTTTCCCCATATCCGCCAAATCTTTAATATCATCACATATCTGTTTAAGCTGACTTTCATTTACTTCCAAACCTATTTCCTTTAATCTGGAATTCAAACCATGAGTCCCCATATGTTTACCAATAATAAACTTACGAGTTCTTCCAACAAGTTCTGGAGTCATAGGTTCATAAGTAGCGGAATTTTTAATGATGCCGTCAGAATGTATTCCGGATTCATGAGCAAATGCATTTTCACCAACAATCGCCTTGTTGGGTTGAATGTACACACCAGTCAATCTGGCAACTAATTTAGATACATCATAAATCTGATTGATTTTAATGCCTGTTGAAAAATCAGGAAGCAATCTATCAATACTTACAACACATTCTTCAAAGGAAGTATTTCCAGCTCTCTCACCTATACCATTAATGGTTGTGTGAATTTCAGATGCTCCACCCTTGATTGCAGATAAAGTATTAGCAACAGCAAGGCCAAAATCATTATGACAATGACATGAAATAGGAACTTTGATATCGTTTAATTTAGAAAACAAATCATAAGAAGTATCTGGTGTTAAAATACCTACAGTATCACAAACACAGATCCTATCTGCACCATGATCTATAGCATTAACATATATATTTTTTAAGAAATCAACATCACTTCTGGAAGCATCTTCAGCAGACAATTCAACAATCAAACCATGGTCCTTGCAGTAATCAACAGCATTGTTGGACAAATCCAAAAGTTCATCCTTTGAAATTTTTAACTTATCTGAAATATGCAGGTCAGAAGTGGGAACAACAAGATTTACCGCATCAACATCACAGTCTAAACAATAATCTATATCAACATTTAATGGTCTTGAAAAACTTAAAATTTCAGCATTGAAACCTTGTGCTGAAATTTCTTTAATGGATTCTCTTTCACCTTCAGAAGTAATTGCAGAACCTGCTTCAATAAAATTAACTCCAATTTCATCAAGTTTAGTGGCAATTCTAAATTTTTCTTGAGAAGTTAAAGAAACCCCCGGTGTTTGTTCTCCATCTCGTAAAGTAGTATCTAATATATTGATATTCAAAAAAATCACCTAAAATTATGCAATAACGGTATTAAGTAAAAAGATAAGTAACATAAAAAAAAACAGTCAAAAAGAAATAGATAAATTATAGTAATAGAAAGCTTGCAGCGAAATGAAATTCCCATAGAAAACCATAGTACACAAACAAAACACAAAAGGACTTCACTACTGGGATCGAAACGAGACCAGGTATAACCC